>JAEWUL010000094.1 GCA_023459435.1 Bacteroidota bacterium | reverse complement strand
ATCATGTAGCGATTCAAGACTTACCCAAAGTTTTATCTGAAAGCTTAGTATTTCAGAAAATTCAAGTATTACACGAATCATTAGTGAAAGATTTTGCATGTAGCAATCCTAAAATAGCCGTTTTATCACTAAACCCTCACTCCGGTGATTCGGGTCTGATTGGAAGTGAAGAGTTTGAGATCATCAAACCAGCCATCAATGAAGCTTTTGAGAAAAAAATCAATGTTTTTGGTCCATTTGCATCTGATGGGTTTTTTGCTTCCGGGCAATATTTACAATTTGATGCAATCCTCGCTATGTATCATGATCAGGGGATGATCCCTTTTAAATTATTAGCTATGGAAGATGGTGTGAACTATACTGCTGGACTACCAGTTGTTAGGACATCTCCTGCCCATGGAACAGCATACCATTTAGCAGGAAAAAACATGGCTTCCGCTCAATCTATGAGAAACGCCATCTATCTGGCTATCGATATTTTAAAAAACCGAGAAGCTTACAACAATCCTTTGTAATCTTTTAAAACATAAAACTTTTTCCGTGTTATCACCTGCTGAAATTGGAAAAATAATTGCTCCCATTCATTGCTCTATTCACAACAGCTCTGAAATGGTTTCTGATTTGGTTTTTGACAGCAGAAAAGTGATCACTCCAAACAGATCCCTCTTTTTTGCTATAAAAACAGCCCATGATGACGGGCATAAATTTATAGATGAGTTGTACTTCAAAGGAGTTAGAAACTTTGTTATTACAGATGATATCAAATCATACGCTAAATACAACGGTAATTTCTTTCAGGTTCAAAATACAATCGATGCCCTGCAAAAAATTGCTTCTGATCATAGAAAATCTTTTGATTATCCTGTAGTTGGTATTACCGGAAGTAATGGAAAAACGATCGTTAAGGAGTGGTTGTCACAGGTTCTTTCAGATGAATTTAACATCGTGAAAAGTCCGAATAGTTTTAATTCCCAAATTGGTGTTCCATTATCTGTTTGGCAAATGAGTTCAAAAGATAACTTTGCCATTTTTGAAGCCGGAATCTCTCAAAAAGGGGAGATGATTCGCCTCCGTAAAGTGATACAACCCAATATTGGAATTCTTACCAATATTGGAGATGCCCATGCAGCCCACTTCTCAGGTATTCATGAAAAATTGTCTGAAAAGTTACTTCTTTTTTCCGATTCCGATTTTATAATTTATTGTACAGATCATGCATTAATTCATTATGTTATTCAAAATCAGAATTTTAAAAAAATAAAAAAATTATCTTGGGGGACACATCCTGATTCAACCTATCAAATCAGGAAACAACATAAACAAGATCATCACACCTATATCTACTTTTCAGACTTTCCGATGCCACTGAACATTCCGTTCACAGATGAAGCATCTATAGAAAACTGTTGTCATATTGCCATTGTAATGCTTCATTTGCAATATACTATTTCAGAAATTAATGATCGCCTTTCGAGATTGACCCATTTGAGTATGAGAATGGAGATCAAGGAAGCTATAAACCGTTCCATCGTTATCAATGATACATATAGTCTCGACATCAATTCTTTAAAAATTGCTTTAGATTTTTTAGGTACCCAGTCTCAGTTTGAAAAAAAGACATTGATCCTTTCAGATTTTGATCAGGTACATTTAAATCCTGATGATTATCAGCACATTGCAGAAATTATGAAAGAACACCAACTAAAAAAACTCATTTTAGTTGGTTCTGAAATGGTCAAAAATCACCACTTTTTTGACATTCCTAAAAAAATCTGTTTTGAAAACACCGATGATTTGCTTAAAAATATCTCCACTTTAAATATCAATTACGAAGCAGTTTTAGTAAAAGGTGCCAGAAAATTTCAATTTGAAAAAGTAGTGAGTGCTATTCAATTAAAAAGTCACCAAACGGTATTACAAGTTGATTTAGGGGCCATTACCCATAATCTAAATTATTATAGGGCACTTCTTGAACCCAATACAAAGTTGATGGCTATGGTTAAAGCGTTGTCCTATGGATTAGGAGATTCTGAACTGATTAACGAATTAAGATATCACAATATTGACTATCTGGCAGTGGCGTATGTGGATGAAGGGGTAGCATTAAGGAAAAGAAAGATCAAGACTCCTATTGTTGTTTTAGGTGCTGAAGCAGCCGGGTTCCCAACCATGATCCAATATGAACTGGAACCAGAAATTTTCAATTTTCACTATTTATACAGATTGGTTGAAGCATTGCAATTATTTCCCGAAAAAGAGAGTTATCCTATTCATATCAAGATTGATACAGGGATGCATCGACTAGGGTTTAATGAAGAGGAGGTTGCACAACTGCTCTACATTCTAGAGGAACATCCACAACTCCGCATTGCATCAGTTTTTTCCCACTTTGCTGCTTCTGAAGATCCTAATGAGGACCCTTTTACACATAATCAAGCACAAATTTTTAATCGTGTATGTAAAATGATTGAGCATAAGATAGGATACCCATTTATGAAACATATTGCAAATTCATCTGCTATAACAAGATTTAAAGAGTATCATTACGACTGTGTTCGCTTAGGTATAGGTTTGTATGGTTATACTGCAGTTATCGAAGATCAGAAACAACTACAGAATACCGTTACACTTAAAAGTATCATCACACAACTAAAAATGGTTAAAAAGGATGAAACAATCGGATATAATCGTACTTTTGTAGCGCCAAAAGATATGAAAATTGCAATGGTTCCAATAGGTTATGCTGATGGATTTCCTAAAGAGTTAAGCAATGGAGTGGGATCAATGATTGTTGCAGGTAAAAAATGCCCTGTTGTTGGAAAAATCTGTATGGATATGACAATGATTGAAGTTACAGGGTTAGATGTAAAAGAGGAAGATGAAGTAGTGATTTATAATGATATTAATAATCTTAATATGATTTCAAAAGCTATACAAAAATCACCCTACGAGTTGTTAACTGCCATTTCGAAAAGAGTACAAAGAATTTATATTAGAGACTGATATGATTAAACAATTTGTTCAAAAAATGACTATTTTACCCTCCTGGGTAATTTTAATATTTGACATGTGTTGTGTGGTGATTGCTATTATTTTGGCTATAATCATCAGAAGCTCATTTGGCACCAACCTGCCTCAGTTAACCGGAACTGAGATCATCAACTCCTTTTTCTATATTTTATTGATTCGTGTCATTATCTTCTTTTTGTTTGGCACACAGAAAATGGTAGTAAGATATACCAATTCCAAGAATTTGTTAAGTATATTTTTCGCTTCCATTTTAGCAACACTGATTCTATATGGCTCTAATATTGTTGTGAATAAAATATTTCATCTGAAACATTTTGTCCCAATGTCGATTATATTCATGGAACTCTCTATAACCTTGGTATTGCTCATTTTTTACAGAATTCAATTCAAAACATACTATCTTGAAACCATAAATCCTTCAAAATTTAAAAAAAACATCATCATCTTTGGCGCAGGAGAAAGTGGTATTTTAACCAAAAGGGTATTTGACAGAGATCAGATTAGCAAATACAATGTTTTATCTTTTTTTGATGAAGATCCCAATAAAATTGGCATGACATTAGAGAGTTTAAAAGTAAGACCTTTTACACAACTTGCTGATTATTTGGATAAATACAATATTTCATTTCTGATTATTTCTATTCAAAATCTTCCAGCTGTCAAAAAGAATGAGATTACAGAGATCGCCTTACAACACAATGTAAAAGTGTTGGTTGTGCCACCAGTAATGAAATGGATCAATGGTGAATTGAGTTTCAAACAGATCCGAAAGATTAAGATTGAGGAATTACTGGAACGGGAACCAATAGAAATGGATAAAACATTGGTTAGTAAAGACTTAACTGACAAAACCATTATTATTACCGGAGCAGCCGGTTCCATAGGAAGTGAAATCGTACGTCAGATAATGGAATTTGACTACAAAAAATTGATTTTAATTGATAATGCCGAAACTCCCTCCTTCTTTTTGACCAACCAATGTAATGCACGTCGTCAAATGAGGAATATTGATATTTTACTGGTTGATATAACGGATAAAGTGAGGATGGAAGAGATTATGTCAAAATACAAACCGGATGTGATCTATCATGCAGCTGCTTATAAGCATGTACCGTTAATGGAGGAAAATGTAAACTCCTCGATTAAGGTAAATGTAGAAGGAACAAAGAATCTGGCAGATTTGGCTGTTAAATACGGAACTAGAAAATTTGTGATGGTATCCACTGATAAGGCTGTAAATCCAACCAGTGTGATGGGGGCATCCAAACGGATTGCAGAAATATATGTACAATCTTTGAATTTTGAACAAGAACAAACCAAATTTATCACAACCCGATTTGGGAACGTTTTAGGTTCTAATGGTTCTGTAATTCCTGTTTTCCGGGAACAGATAGAAAATGGGGGCCCAATTACAGTTACCCATCCTGAAATCACCCGTTACTTTATGACCATATCAGAAGCTTGCCAATTGGTAATTACGGCCGGAGCGATGGGAAAAGGGGGCGAAATCTTCATTTTTGATATGGGTGAATCTGTTAAGATTTATGATTTAGCGCTTAAGATGATTAAATTGTCCGGTTTAACACTGGGGAAAGATATCAATATTGAGTTTTCAGGACTTCGTCAGGGTGAAAAATTATACGAAGAATTATTAGCTAATCAGGAAAATACGAAACAAACAGAGCATGAGAAGATCATGATTGCCGATGTACGTAGATATTCCTATTCTGAAGTGTCCCAAAAGATCAATACCCTGATTGGTTTAAAAAACAACGATGCTTTTGATATTGTCAAAGAGATGAAAGCGATCGTTCCTGAATATAAAAGTCAGAACTCAAAATTTGATATCCTAAACAGTTAGTAAAAGAGCCTCTTCTTTCGCGGTACAATATTCGGTTACTAATTGATCGATCGTTTCCTTTACAGATACAATTTCAGTCGCTTTATATCCATTGATACCTGAGAAGGCAAACCCTTTGGAAAAATTACCTTTAGATGCATTTAAAAGGGCTTCTGCAACGCAAAACTGTACATTTTTATAGTCGCATTTTGACAAACACTTCCAGCCACATTTGATTGGTTTTTGATTCCCGGCCTGAATATCTTTGACAAAGTCATTGCTGATCACACGACCTGGTAATCCAACCGGACTATCAATAATGGTGATGCTATTTTGATTGCTATTGATAAATTCATATTTAAAAGCATCTGAGACATCACACTCTGTTGTTGTGATAAATCTGGTTCCCATTTGAACACCCTGTGCTCCCGATTGAAGAATTTGGTGAATATCTTCTCCGTTATAAATGCCTCCACCGGCAATAATTGGAATTTTTTGATTGTAAAGTTTTTCAAATTTCTCAATCACAGGGATTGTATCCTCAATAATTGAAATCAATCCATTAAGATTATTGTCAGGGTCTACAACATCTGATTTATGATACCCTAAATGGCCTCCGGCTAATGGTCCTTCAATAACTACGGCATCAGGGATTCTCGAAAACTTGTCTGACCATTGTTGAAAGATCAGTTTTGCAGCACGTGCTGAAGAGACAATAGGGGCAAACTTGGTAGTACTGTTTTTAAACTTTTCAAAAATGGGGCCGATAGGTAGTCCTGCTCCTACAAAAACGATATCAATTTTTTCTTCTAAAGCTACATTCAAAAGATTATCAAAATCGGTCACAGCCATCATGATATTCACTCCAATAATTCCACTGGATAATAATTTTGCTTTTCTTATCTCGTTTCTTAAAGCTTTTATATTCGATTCTCTTAAGTTGTTTTTGTATTCTGGATCGGTCATCCCGATAGCTACAGCAGAAATTACTCCAATACCACCTTGATTTGCCACTGCAGACGCTAGCCCTGAGAGTGATACTCCAATTCCCATTCCACCTTGAACAATCGGTAAGGTAGCTATTAATCCGTTAATGTTAAGTTGATTCATCATTTTGTTTTATAATTACTTTTTTTGAAAGTGCAAAATTATGGATGGATCAACGTACTGGGTAAAGAACGGGTTTAAAATAAAAAAAAAGGGGTAAATCTACCCATTAGGGGTAAAAGGGGCGAATTTAGGTGCCGAAAATTATTTTATTGAATTAATTTTTTAAATTCACTCAAATATTTTTGTGAAACAAAAGCATGAAAATTTGTTTTATCAAATAAAAGTTTATATCCTTCTGATATATTATGAATCTCTTTCACCTTTTTCACATTGACAATATAGGATCTTTGAGTTCGAATGATATGAGGATATTCTGTCAGTAAAGATTCTGCTTTTAAAAGGGAGGATCGAATCAACTGATTTTTGATTTCCCCTTCAGACTCATAGTACACATCAATATAATTATCCGCTGCTTTAATGGTAATAATTGTTTCGGGATCCAAAATCAACTGATCATTTTTATATTCTGAATCAAACTGTATAAACTTTTTTTCATTTTTTTGTTCATTCATGAGGGATTGATTCAGTGCTTTTTCTTGACGTAACTGTGCTCTTAAAGTTCTAAAATGATTAGTTATAATGAGCACTGTAAGAGGGATCAATCCCAGTAAACTGATTTGAGTAAATACATCAAAATCGATCGATTCCAATCCAAATAACTGAATAAAAAAGAGAAGGTTTGCCACAGAGAGGGACCCTAATAGATATATGTTCCAAAAAAGATCTCTGATAAAACTTTTATTTTTATGAAAAAAGAGTTTTGGAAACAAGCTGGGAAGAATAATGATATTAAAAACAAGAACTAAGAAGGTAATTACAGATGTTCCCCCAATAAAATAAACAATTTCCTCTTTAGTAAATGGCACTAAATTAATGGGTTGAAAAAGGGCCAAAAAGCCCAAAACACCCACACTAATAAAGAAAACCAACTTTACATTTTGCCGTAAATCTTCATTATATGGATTCGGTTTTTTAAAAAACTGATGCATTTTCGTATCGTTCAAATGAGCGGCAAAAATACTTAAAAAATATGGATTTTTTAAAATTCACAAAATCAGATTCTAACACAGTAAAAACAGAATACTATTTCACTAATTCAGCAATGTCACCCATAATCTTTTTCGCTAAATTTTCTGCTACAGCCATTGTATATGCTTCTGCATAGATTCTGATGATAGGTTCTGTATTTGAAGCACGAAGATGTACCCAGTTATCAGGGAAATCAATTTTAACACCATCAATAGTATTCACCTGATGTTGATTGTATTTTTCTGAAATTCCTTTTAAGATAGTAGGGATATCCATTTCAGGACTTAACTCAATTTTATTTTTAGAGATAAAATATTCCGGATATGATGCTCTGATTTCAGAGCAAGATTTCTTCGTTTTAGCCATAAAAGTTAGAAAAAGAGCAATTCCAACGAGCGCATCTCTACCATAGTGTAATTCCGGTAATATTATACCACCATTTCCTTCACCTCCAATTACAGCATTGATCTCCTTCATCTTTTCCACTACATTAACTTCTCCAACTGCAGCAGCCTGATAGGTAACGCCATACTTATCGGAAATATCTCTTAAAGCTCTGGAAGAGGACAAGTTAGAAACAGTATTTCCTTCTTTATTTTGAAGAACATAATCAGCAACAGCAACAAGGGTGTATTCTTCCCCGAACATCTCTCCGTTTTCCATGACCAAAGCAAGGCGATCTACATCAGGGTCTACGACGAACCCTACATGGTAATCCCCTTTTCTCATCACTTCAGCTATTTCGGTCAAATGTTCCGGTAGTGGTTCGGGATTATGAGGAAAAATACCGTTAGGTTCTCCATAAAGAACATGTACATTTTTTACACCTAGTTTATCAAGGAGTTTTGGCAGTGCAATTCCACCAGTTGAGTTTACTGCATCAATAACTACTGAAAAGTGGGCATTTCTAATCGCTGTTGCATCTACCAGGTCTAGTTTTAAGATAGCATTAATATGATCATCAATGGCTTTATCGTATGTGGAATAGGTTCCTAATTCTTTAACGGAACTATACATAAATCCCTCTTGTTCTGCAAGTTGAAGAAGTTGTTTTCCCTCTTCTCCTGAAATAAATTCTCCCTTTTCGTTAAGAAGTTTCAGGGCATTCCATTGCATAGGGTTGTGACTGGCGGTTAAAATGATTCCACCATCTGCTTTTTGTTGAATGACAGCCATTTCAACAGTTGGTGTAGTAGAAAGGCCCAGATCAACCACGTTAACGCCCATGCTTTGCAAAGTAGCGCAAACCAGTTGATTCACCATCTCTCCTGAAACCCGGGCATCTCGCCCCACAATGAAGGTGAGTGGATTTTGATTTTTTTGTTTGGTTAAAGTTACAAAAGCAGATGTAAATTTAACGATATCTATTGGTGTTAAATTCTCTCCGATATTCCCCCCTATTGTTCCTCTTATTCCTGAAATAGATTTAATGAGTGCCATGTGTTAATCTCTTTTTTTATTAAAAAATTGTTTTAGTATTTCGCTACATTCCTGAGCCATTACGCCGCTTATAACTAACGTTTTGGGATGAAGAATGTTGTGTTTGATTAAAGTATACCCTTTTTTGGGATCTGAAGCACCAAAGACTAAAGATCCGAGTTGTGCCCAAGCTATGGCGCCAGCACACATAACACAGGGTTCTAGTGTTACGTATAACGTACAATCATTCAAATATTTTGCTCCAATATGATTGGTTGCTGCCGTAATGGCCTGCATTTCAGCATGCGCAGTAACATCTTGTAGTGTTTGTGTTAGATTGTATCCTCTCCCGATAACCATATTATTCAATACAACTACAGCACCCACAGGGATCTCATCCTTTTCCAAAGCTTTTTCTGCTTCCCGGTAGGCCATTTTCATGAAATACTCGTCACTAAAATTCATGCAGCAAAATTATATAAACTTAAGATACTCAAAAGTTAAAAATTTCTAATTTTAATTAAAAAATACTGGGATACAGGTTATTACTACTCAAAAAAAGAGTTGTACTCAGCTGGATATATTTGATCTTCAATTGCTTTATGAAGAGGGAAAAGGAAAAAGGTTGATTCCGCTTCAGCGCAAACTTCCCCATGTTCATTTAAAAGTTCAGATTTTACAAACCCTAAGTTTCTCTTCACTTCTATTAAAGTTCCTCTTACGGTAACCTTAGATTGTGGATTCACGAGCTCTTTTTTATATTTAACCGATAACCTGGATGTTACTCCGGCGGTTTTTGCTTTGATGTAGATAGTCCATGCAGATATTTCATCCAGTAACAGAGCCTGAATACCACCATGTATAATTCCGGGATACCCTTCAAAAGCTCTTTCCGGAACCCAATCTGCCAGTACTTGATCCCCTTCTTCAAAAAATTGAAGATTTAATCCAATT
>JAEWUL010000093.1 GCA_023459435.1 Bacteroidota bacterium | reverse complement strand
GATATAAAGACATGATTGTACACATCAAGGCCAAACAAGACTATTGGGAAAAGGGAGCGATAGCAGAGATTGCTCAGATGGAAAAAGAGCTTGTTGAATTGTATAAAAAAGATGAAGGAGCAGCTCTTGACAAGATTACGGCCTATTCTACACAAAAAGTAGAAAATATTGTAACAGACTGGAACAAACTATTTGAATATCTGTTGGTTAAATACCATGATGGTAACATTAAAAAAGAGGTAAACGGAAAATTTAAAACGAATGGTGAGATGAAGCCACAAGCTGTATTCCCTGAACAACCGAAATATCCTGTAGAATGGTACCGCATGATTGTTAAAGATTGTGGACCCAATATTGCCGTTCCAAAAGCTGTAGAAAAAAAATAATTTAAAAAATGTATTTGAATCTAAAAGGAGATTTACAGTCACTCAAAACACCCATTGTGATGGGTGTTTTGAATTGTACTGATGATTCATTTTATGCAGGCAGCCGTTTTAAAGACGACACAGATGTTGTAATCAGAGCTTCTCAAATTTTAACTGAAGGGGCCATTCTTATTGACTTAGGGGCTGTTTCAACACGTCCGGGAGCTATCCATATAGATGCTGGAACAGAGTATATGAGAATAAAAAAATACCTGAAACTGATCATGAAATATATCCCTCATGCTAAAGTTTCTATAGATACATTTCGATCAAATGTTGCCGAAATGGCTATTGGGGAGGGAGCAGTACTGATCAATGATATTTCTGGAGGTGAAGATGAAAAAATATTTGAAGTAGCAGCAAAACACCAAGTACCTTATTGTCTGACTCATAATTCCAGAGGAAAACAATTGACCAATGAAGAGATGATACCTGATATGCTCACTTTTTTTGGTGAAAAGATTGAAAAATTAAAACACACCGGTGTTAACGATATTATATTAGACCCCGGATTTGGGTTTGGGAAGAGTATTGAACAAAATTATCATATCATGAAAAACCTTGCAGTTTTTCATGAACTTTCATTACCTATTCTGGTAGGTATTTCCCGAAAATCTATGATTTATACTCCATTGGCAACCACTCCGGATGATGTTTTAGCCGGTACTATTTCATTAAATACAATTGCTGTTCAACAAAAGGCTCATATTTTAAGAGTTCATGATGTAAAAGCGGCTGTTGATACGATCAAAATCACACAAATGTGCATGTAATCTTTTGGTTATGAAAAAGTTATTTGTAATTTTATGTATCATTTCCATAGCAATGGCATGCAAACCGGAAGATAAATATCCGATTATTCCAAGGATTCAAATGGTAAGTCTTGACAAAATTGCCAACGAATATGGATATGATTACAAAGCAAATCTTACATTTTACTTTGAGGATGGTGATGGAGATATTGGATTAGACAACACGACTGAAGATCTTCAGCCACCGTTTGACACGGCATCCATTTACCATTATAATTTTTTTATCCATTATTTTGAAAAACAGAATGGGACATTTGTAAAAGTGGATCTTCCGGCAGAGCAAAATGCAAGAATTCCCAGGTTAAGTAATAATACCCCAGAATCAATTGACGGAGATATCACGGTTGAAATATTTATCAACAATATTGTTTCAACCTATGATACCGTAAAATTTGAATTTTACATTGTGGATCGTGCTTTACACCATAGTAACATTGTAAGCACACCAGAAATCATTATAGACAAGGCAAAATGAAACTAGACGAGATCATCCAACAGGCCCTTCAAGAGGATATTGGATCAGGGGATCATTCCTCATTATCATGTATTGACAAAACCATCATTGGGAAAATGAAACTTTTGGTCAAGGAGGATGGAGTATTGTGTGGGGTTGAGGTAGCCAAAGAGGTTCTCCGACAAGTGGATCCAACTATACGGATGGCCCAGTTTCTAAAGGATGGAGATCTGATTCAAAAAGGAGATATTGTCTTTGAAATAGAGGGCCCTGCTCAAAGTATGCTTACAGCTGAAAGGACATTGTTAAATTTTATGCAAAGAATGAGTGGTATTGCTACTAACTCAAAGAGATACAGTGATGCTGTACAAGGAACCGGAACTAAAATTTTAGACACACGTAAAACCACTCCGGGCTTACGGATATTCGAAAAATACGCGGTTATTGTAGGAGGTTCTAAAAATCATCGATTTGGTCTTTATGATATGATCATGTTAAAAGACAATCACATAGATTTTGCAGGGGGAATAGAAAAAGCGATAGATACGACACGAGAGTACCTTCACTCACACCATTTGGATTTAAAGATTGAGATTGAAACACGAAATCTCGATGAAGTAAAAAGGGTGATTCAACATGGAGGTGTTGATCGTATTATGTTAGACAACTTTACTCCTGAAAAAATTCGAGAAGCGCTCCATTTGATTGCCGGTAAATATGAGACAGAAGCATCCGGGGGTATCACTTTAGAGAATATCAGGGGATATGCTGAAAGTGGAGTAGATTACATTTCTATCGGTGCATTAACCCACCATATAAAAAGCTTAGATTTAAGTTTAAAATTTGTAAAATAATGGCCACAACCCCTTTTTACAGTTTTAAAACCCGAAGAAAAATAATTCGATTTATGCAGATTCCTGTTGTACATAAGACTACAGGAGTTTTAAAAAAGCTGGTTATTCCAGGATTTCAGAGTGTACCATTCTGGGATGTTATGAAATTCTTTTTAGAATCTTTATTTCAGGGGATTCTTTTTCAAAGGGCAGCAGCAATGACCTATTACATTTTTGCCACTGCTATTCCAATGTTAATGGCATTAGTTGCCGCAATTTCCTTTTTGGGAGACTCATTTCACAACACTATGCTGGAGATGATCCAATCAGCTACGCCCTCCACCCTCTGGCCCACCATATCAGAAATTATCAATTCGTTAATACTACAACAAAATAGTGCCATCCTTTATTTATCCATAGGGTTAGGGATTTACCTCTCCTTTTTAAGTGTTAATTCAATAGTTACTACATTGAATATCAGCTATTTTGACATGGAGAAAAGAACATTTATCAAACAGTTACCGATTAGTTTTATTATGGTAATTGTATTTCTTTTCATCATTATAGCCTCTTGTGCCATTTTTATAGGGGCATCTTATTTTATCAGTCATTTAAACACACAACTGGGCGGTTCAGCTACCCTTTATGCTACCTTAATATCCATATTCAAATGGCTATCTCTATTCACATTGATGTATCTTTTATTATCTGCACTTTTCTATTTTACAC
>JAEWUL010000092.1 GCA_023459435.1 Bacteroidota bacterium | reverse complement strand
CTATACATCCATTGTTTCCATTAACTGTAACAGAATAAGTAGTTGCAACCGAGGGATTTACTGTAATAACGTCATTATTGTTTCCATTTGACCATAGATAAGACACACCTCCTGTTGCTGTCAATGTGGTTCCTTTTCCTAAACATGGATTCAAAGTACCACTGATATTGACATTAGGTAAAGGTAATGTGGATATGGTCTGAGAGGCAGATGCAGTACATCCATTCAAATGAGTTGCTGTAACCGAATAAATCCCCGGAGTATTTACAGAAATCGAATTGCCGGAACTGCTATTACTCCATTGGTAGGAAACACCTGACGTACCAGTTGCATTTAAAATGATGGTGGTTCCCTGACAAAAAGCAGTATCACCAACAATGGACACTGTAGGAGGTACATTTACGGTTATATCGGTTGAGATAGTGGAACTACATCCATTAGCATCAGTAACCGTTACAGTATAGGTTCCGGCACTTGATGGGTGAATCACAGCTGTTGAAACATTATTTGACCATGCATAAGTAACGCCTCCGGAAGCAGTGAGTGTTCCATTTTGCCCTTCACAAATAGTTCCATTTCCAGTAATTACAGGTATGGGCAAATTATTCTTGGTTATTGTTTTTGAAATAGTGGTGCTACATCCATACTGTGAAGTAACCGTTACGCTATAAGTGCCCCCTTCTGTTATTTGAATCGACTCAGTAGTTGCATTGTTATTCCATAAAAAAGTAGCACCACCTTGAGCGGTGAGTTGAAGGGTATCTCCACTACAGAATGAGGAGTTCCCGACAATAATAGGTGTTGGATATGGTCGAACATTCACTTTTATATTTGCTGAGTTTGAACAACCATTTGTATTGGTTACAATGACGGTATAGTTGGTTGTTGTAGCAGGTGAGACATTGATGAACGGGGTTGTCTGTGAATTACTCCATACATAACTAGTACCTCCGTTTACATTGGCTACCAAGAAACTGGACCCACCGGTACAAATGTTGGTATCTCCACTAATGGTGATTTGAGGCAATGGATGAGCAATAACTGTTTTTGTTGCTTCTGCTGTGCATCCTCTTGAATCGGTAGCGGTTACAATGTAGGTCCCGGTTTGATTTACATTGATATAGGTACTTGTTGCACCTGTACTCCATTGATATGTTACTCCACCTGATGCAATCAGGTTTACACTCAAACCCTGACAAAACTCACTATTTCCTGAAATAGATGGGGTTGGAACAGCATACGCTGTTGTTGTTGCAGAAACACTGGATGTACAACCATTCTGATTGGAAACAGTCACGGTATAAGTTCCGGCGCTTGTAACAGTCAATGATTGATCTGAACTGCCATCATTCCATAAATAGTTAGCACCACCCATTGCAGTAAGAACAGTCTGACTATTCGCACAAAATGTTCTGTTGCCCAAAATGGATGCTGATGGTTTCTCATTCATGACAACTACAATGGATGCAACAGCTGTACAGTTATTGGAATTTGTAACTGTTACAGAATAGGTGCCAGGAATTGAAATCGTATTTACCTGTGCATTGGATCCATTACTCCATACATAATTCATTCCACCTGTAGCTGTTAGTGTTGTAGAACCACCCTGACAAAAAGATGGAACTCCCAGAATAGAAACGTTGGGTTTCGTTTTTACAGTCACTGAAGTAGTTGCAGTTGAAGAACACCCTTGTGTAGAGGTAGCTGTAACCGTATAATAACCTGCATTACTAACATAAATACTGGCCGTTGTTGATCCGTTTGACCACAGGAAAGTGTTTCCTCCATTCGCAGTTAAGGTCGTGATATCCCCCTGACAAATACTATTTTCACCCATAATTGAGACGTTTGGGAGCGGGTTTACGATTAATGTCACTAACTTCACGGCTGAACACCCTAGAGTATTTGTTACTGTTACATAATAAAACGATGTTTGTACAGGAGACAAAAACACAGATGAAGATGTCTGGTTGTTGATACTCCACAGATAAGCTGAACCACCGGATGCTGTCAAAATGGTTGTCTCTCCTACACAAATGGAAGTATCTCCGGAAATTACAATTTGGGGTTCACTCAGTACAAAATGGATCGATTTAACAGCATTACAACCATTCGAAGATGTGGCCGTTACAGTGTAAATGTCTGCATTTTGGACTGTTATTTGATTTTCAGTTGAACCTGTACTCCACAGATACGTATCTCCTCCACCAGCTGTAAAGATCGTAGATTGTCCAGTACATTTGAGTGAATCTCCTGCAATTGTAACAACAGGAGCGGTTAATGAACCAACTGTTTTTGATATGACAGTACTACATCCAAATTCATTCGTTACGGTTACTGAATAGGTACCTGCTATATTTGTAGTAAGTAATGGATCCGTTAATCCGGTATTCCAAAGATAAGATACACCCCCTTCAGCTGTTAAATTTACAAAAGTATTGCTACAAAACTGGTCATTCCCCAATATTTGTGCCGTTGGATTCTCGTGTACAATCACTTCAACACTATCTGTTGTTTGACATCCAAAACTGTTAGTTGCAGTTACAGAATAAACAGTAGATATATTGGGTGTGACGGCTATATTATTTGTAATTTCATTTGTGGACCATAACACGGGAGCTTCACTGATTACACCAATTTGTGCCATTTCACCTGAACAGATCTCAAAATCACCGATGATACTTATCGCTGGTAACGTATCTATTCTGGTTGTAAAGTGATAAGTTGCAACACATCCCATATTGGAAGTTGCTGTAACTGAGACTGATGAAGTTTCGACTATTTCAATGGAATTATTGGTTGATCCATCACTCCATAAATAGGTATCACCACCTGTGGCAGTAAGGAACATTGGAGTTCCAAAACACAAAACAGTATCACCTAAAATCTCAATTTGTGGTTTTGGATGTACCAGAATTGTCACACTATCGGTATAAGAACAATTTTGCTCTGATGTTACAGTAACATAATAGGTTGTTGTCTCATGAGGTGAAACGGTGATCCCATTTGAAATGGAATCATTTGACCAAAGATAGGCAAAGCCCGGTGTTGCTTCAATGAAAGTGGTATCGCCTTCACAAATTTCAAAAGTTCCAGTAAAAGAAACAATTGGAGCAGGATACATAGTTGGATAGATGGTATCTGTAACAAAACAACCGCTATTATTAATTGCCTGAATAAAAATGGGTTGATTTGACTTATTGATAAATTGTTGAGCAGTATCAGACATATTCCAAACATAAAGATCTCCATTTAATGGAATGATAGTAATGGAATCCAATTCACAAAATGGCAAATTTCCGGTGATTTCCAATTCAGGTATTTGATTAATAATCAATAAAATAGAATCAACTGATGTATAACAATTCAGCTCATCGGAAACAGTAACAGTATAGTGACCGGCAGTTAAAGGAGCTATTGTGGGCCCGGTTTCACCTGTACTCCATAAAAACTGAGTCCCACCTGTTGCAGTAAATGACGCTGATTCATTTGAACAGATCACAGAATCTCCAATAATGTCAGTTTGAAAGAATGGAAATACTGTTAAATCTAGAGTCATGATACTATCACAACCAAACTGAGTTAAATAGGAATTGGTGTATTTACCAGTAGCATTATAAGATTCCCCATTTGAAAAAATATAAGGCAGGTTACTTTCACATATTGAAACATGAATAGTATCATCATAACTTGAGTTCACTTGTAAAAACAAATGTGTAAAACTGTTACAGGCAGATGCAAATACAAACTCACCAGATTGAGTCAATACACTATCTCTAAAAATATATGGAAGTTCCAGATCACAAACAGAAACATATTGAGAATCGATCACCGTTGGTAACATAGCAATTTGGTAGGTAATCACACTGTCACATCCATCCAGCGCCTGATATTGATATACAAATGTACCGGCTGAATCTATCGTATCATTCTCAATATAATATGGAAATTCATAAGAGCAAAGCACAAGTGATATTGTATCATGAAAAGGTCTTATATCTATCTCAATCTGAACCAAACTATCACAAGAAGTGGATGTTTCAATCCTATGTATAAAAGTGGTACTTGAAGTGTAGGTGGAATCGGTATAAGGCAGGTAGTATTGTTGACACGTTCTGTGGTAAATATTCGCATTTATTCCATTTATGATAAGATTTAAACTATCATTGGAGCATTCAAACAGATAATCGGCAGGTAGTTCTGGAATCAGAAAAGAACTCAAAACAGATTGAATAAAAGTAGCTGAAGGAATATTTAAAAAAGTTATTATAGGCATACAAGGAGTATAATTCCCTTTTTGAATAGTAATAGGCTGAGTCGTATTAAACTGTTCTCCAACAGAAATTGTTGCGTTTTCGGCTAAATAGATGGCCCCGTTAAAAAGGTTGGATTGATGTAACAACAAAAATGAATTGGTATTTTGATAAATAGTACTACCTAATGTTGCACTATTGTTTATGAAGAGAACACTATCAATAGTAGCATAACCTGAATGAAGATAGATTGCACCCCCATTTCCGGAAGAGCTGTTGTTTTGAATAATCCCGCCATAAAGGCCAATGGTTCCTTCATTATAAATGGCTGCCTGAACTCCTTGGTGGCTTTCAATTATCACATGTGAAGTAATGATCAGAGTTCCTGAATTATAAAAAATGTTATTTAAACATTTCTCATCCTCACTGATTGTTCCTTTAATAGTAAGAACAGATGGGTTCTCTGGATCCTCTTTCCCTTGAATAGTAAGATTTGCACCTGTTTGTATAGTGATCAGCTGGTTCAGCAATGTTGCAGGTTGTATAGTACAGGAAGAATCAGCAGGAATAAGTTTAAAAAAACCATTGATAATATTAATAGGCGCAGACAATTGAACATCATGAGTCAAGTA
>JAEWUL010000091.1 GCA_023459435.1 Bacteroidota bacterium | reverse complement strand
TTCCGTTTCAGTTAAAAATGTGGATACTATGGGGTTCGATGGATGTAATTTAAAATTCTCTATCCTGGATGATTATATTACGATGCTTGATAGTACTGAATATTTTGGATTTATTGCCGGAGGAAATGAGTATGATCTCAACCAATGTATCCGGTTTGTAGTGGATCCAAATATTCCCAATAATTATCTTTTAGAATTTAATACACTGATTACTACTGCAAACAATGTCAATTCCGAAGGACATCAAAATTTCCTTGTGAAAGGTAAAAATATTGAAGTATTCGACTTTACTTTAATTTCAGGTAATGACAATGTATTGAACCCTTCTGAAAACGCATTATTCACAGTAGAAGCTAAAAACACCGGGGCATCTGATCTCAACAATCTTCGCTTTTTACTCCATTTTAATGAACCGGAACTATCACCTACTGTTTCTGAACTTTTAATCCCTAGTCTTGGCATTGATGGAATTACCTCTTTACCTTTTGAAATCAGTGTAAGCAATACCTTTATTACCGGAATTACTGTGGATGCACTAATCGATGTTTATATTAACAATATCTTTTTTAAGACAATGATCATATCTCTTATAGGTGAGACCAATTGTGATGGTTTTGAAGAAGGGTTCCCTGCAGCATTTACTTTCTCTGATACTGCTTGGGTTATCGATAACACCATCGTTGCGAATGGCAGTTTTTCAGCTGCATCAGGTGTCATTACGCATAACCAACATACTAGTATGTTTATCCAGAAAAATATTCTCGTTGATGGAGAGATCTCTTTTCAAAGAAAGGTATCTTCTGAAAATAATTATGATTTTCTAAGATTCTACATTGATGGTGTAAAAATGGCGGAATGGAGTGGTGATCATCCCTGGGCACAGGTATCATATCCTATTACAACCGGAACTCATCTGTTTCAATGGCAATATAAGAAAGATGTTTCAGTGAATACAGGAAGCGACAAAGCCTGGGTAGATGATATTTGCTTCCCTACAGAAAATATGGCAACTCCTACTCTTATTGCTTCTCAAGAAACACTATATGTGGAGATCCCTTTCGGCATGACTCTCGACACTAACATAACTCTAACCTCAACAACGCCCATTTATGCCCTTTTTTCAATTAGAATTACTGATACATTAAACCTACCAGTGAACTGGTGTACTACCAGTTATCCTAATGGAAGCATTAATGCACTCCAATCTAAAGTGATCCCATTATCTCTAAACACCCGAAATAAAAATGTGGGCAACACTTATTTAACTCATTTTGTCTATTCCGTTAGTGGAGGAATTACCTCATCAGTACCCATTATCATGAAAGTAGTTTCTGGTTTGGGGATCGATGATTATAATGAAAAAAATCAAACGCTCCTATACCCTAATCCAACAAACGGAAACATCAACATCATCAATAATAATGAGATCATTAAAAGTGTTCAGTTGTTCGATTTAAATGGAAAAGTATTATTGAATATAAATACAAATCATCATTTTATTCCATTAGATCTCTCCCCTTTCAGTTCAGGATTGTACTTGGTTAAAATAATTACAGATTCGGGTAAAACTCAAAATATTAAAGTGATCAAAAACGAATAAACAGTTCCTCTTCTAATGGTTTTCTCAACGCCCCTTTTTCTGTTCTACTTTCTGCCACTGTTTTTAATCTTGTACTATCTGTCCAATCACAAGATTCAAAATGTTGTTTTACTCATTTTTAGCATCCTCTTTTACACCTGGGGAGCTCCGAAATTGATTCTAATCGTTATAAGCTCTCTAATAATTGACTTTTATCTCATCAAAAAAATGAGTCAGTTGCAAGGAAAAAAAAGAGGTTATTTTTTAATTCTTTCAATCATTTTAAATACAGGTTTTTTACTGTATTTTAAATATGCCAACTTCTTTGTTGAGAATGTAAACCAGGTATTGGATTTAATGCACATCTCCCCAATTGAGTGGACTAAGGTTCTATTACCTATCGGGATCTCCTTCTTTACTTTTCAAAAAATGTCATACGCTATCGATGTATATCGAAAAAACGGAAATCCCCTCAAAAGTTTTTTTAATTATGCGCTCTACATTCTGATGTTTCCTCAGCTGATCGCAGGACCCATTGTCCGTTTTAAAGAGATTGAGAAACAACTATATGACCGTTCATCCAACAACAGCTTCGACAATAGATTGATCGGGTTCATCCGTTTTGCAATTGGGTTGTCAAAAAAAGTATTGATTGCAAACGTTTTAGCAGAACATGCTGATGCTATTTTTGCCATTTCTCCTGATTATTATTCAACCACAACCGCCTGGGTTGGCTTGTTGGCATACACGTTTCAAATCTATTTTGATTTTTCCGGATATTCAGACATGGCTCTAGGATTAGGAAAAATGATTGGATATGAATTCCCTGAGAATTTCAATTTTCCTTATATCTCTCAAAGTATTTCAGAATTTTGGAGAAGATGGCATATCACCTTAGGAAATTGGATGAAAGATTATATATATATCCCTTTAGGCGGAAATCGGGTGAAAATTTCCAGAATATATTTGAACCTTTTTATCGTTTTTACAATTTCAGGACTTTGGCATGGTGCTGCATGGACTTTTATGGCCTGGGGCGTGTATCATGGTATCTTTCTAATTGTGGACAGACTCTTCCTTCTAAAAGTATATCAAAAAATGGGAAAAATCCCTTCTGTATTCATTACCTTCTTCCTTGTGATTATGGGGTGGGTTCTGTTTCGTTCTGAATCAATTTCCTATGCCTTTCATTTCTATAAAAAACTTTTTATCTTTGATTTCAGATTCGATGAGTTTTATTTTGACTCCAAATTTATAGTCATGCTTACCTTGGCCGCATTCTTCTCATTTATGGGTATTGTTCCAAAAATGGAAGGTCTGCAATACAAACTTTACAATAAAAATCTACCTCTCAAACCTTTAATGGTTTCAGTTTTTTTGGCCATTTCCCTCTATATCCTTTGTGGAGGTTCCTTAATGGCCGGTGGGTTTAACCCTTTTATCTATTTTAGATTTTAAAAAAAATTAACCATGAGTTATCCCCACAAACCATCAAATATTCGAAAAATAATCACTACCCTCCTGTTTGGTATTGTTTTCTCGATCCTTTTAGTTCCCTTCGGTTTATCATGGTTTGAAAAAGGGTACGGTCCTGAATTGAACAGTGTTAGTAAATCGATTGTATCTATCAATAATCTGAATCTAAAAGATTTTATCAATAATAGTTTCCAAGATAAAGTGGAATCAGCATGTAAAAACAGGATCGCATTTGGAAACTATTGGGTACGATTCCATAATGAATGGAACTATCGTTTGTTCAGAGCCACTAAAACGGAAAAGTTGATACTTGGAAAAAAAGACTTTTTTTATGAAGAGATGTACATCACTGAATACCTGGGACATAATTTCATTGGAGATACACTCATCAGGAAAAAAGTTGCTGCATTAAAAAAATTACAGGATCTACTTCAAAACCAATATAATATCAAGTTGATACCTGTAATTGAACCTGGAAAAGCTTTTTTTAATCCGGAATATATTCCCGAACAATACCAGCCTAAAAAGATAGGAAGGTCTAACTACAAAGGTTTTACGGATGCTTTTCAGGAGTTGAGCGTATCTTATTTAGATCTGAATCAATATTTTAAAGTTTTGCAAAAAGAGACTCCCCATTTATTGTATTCAAAATATGGAGTTCATTGGAGCACATATGGGATGTGGAAAGCAGCCGACACTTTAACAGGATACCTAGAACAGGTAACCGGATATAATCTACCAGAGATCATTCATATAGGAGATACCAATTCTACCTATAATAAAGACCTCGATTTTGACCTCGAACCACCCATGAATCTACTCTGTGAATTACCACATGAGTCTATGAATTTTCCCATTAAGAAGATCAAAAAAAAGGAGAACATTCATCATACTCCTAAAGTATTGACTATTGGAGATAGTTACTATTGGAGTTTGATCAATTCCGGTTATACTAGCCAAATGTTTGAAGAGAACACCTATTGGTATTACAACAAAACGATATGGCCCAACATCTGGGCATGGAATGATACTGTAAATATTGACCAAATCAAAGAGACTATTTTACAAAACGAGATCGTATTGATCATGATCACTGATGCCAATTTATACAAGTTTGGCTGGGAATTTGTTGAGCAGGCTCTAGCTCAATTGGCACCTCAGCAATCTATTGATCCGGATCTTTTGATTCTCAATGAGTTATTCCGGGACAACAATTACTACAATCAGCTGCGCAAAGATGCACTCCGAAAAAAAATCCCATTTTCAGAATATATTCAACGAATATTAATGGAAAAACAGAAATAACAACAGGTTTAAAAATCGATTTGAATATTATTTTCTAATTTATAATTTTCATATTCCATATCTGTCTTCTGAATATGGTGAACCCACCAGTGATGAATAAACTTTAACACTTCATCGATCTCTGTATCTATCCGATAATGAATGTTAAACATGGCCACTTTGTAAATATAATGGCGATGGAATTCAATATGGGATTCAATATTTGGATAGTTCATCTTGCTCATATACGCCTCCTC
>JAEWUL010000090.1 GCA_023459435.1 Bacteroidota bacterium | reverse complement strand
TTAAAACGTCAATAAACTGATCTGCATTATAGGTAATGGTCCCGAGCCAACACAAACCCAATCCTAGAGATTCTGCTGCGACACAAGCATTTTGGGCAGCTATAATGGCATCAATAACGGCCCAGTGATAACTTTGCATATTGTTATAGGCCGTTGTATCTGCATCACGGATACTACAATATTTATTAAACCTATTAAAATCAGCACAAAATGTTAAAATCAATGGAGCATTGGTAGCTATCGGTTGATTAAAATGAAGGGGAGCCATCTCTTTCATTTTGCTTTTATCACGGGTTACTATAATGCTGAACAACTGCATATTACCCATGGTAGAACCGTTACACGCTGCTTTTAATATAAGTTCCAGTGTTGCATCACTGATGGGCTGCTCGGTGTATTTCCGAATACTTCTGTGTTCCAGAATAGTTTTAATCGTTTCATTCATAGTGTCTTGTTTATGTTTCCAATATGGGTCTGGGTTTCCCTCTGTTTTTCCATCTTCTATGACTCCAAAGCCAGTATTGAGGTTTATTTTTAATGGTTTTTTCTAATAATTGTACATATTTTTCCGTTATCTCACCATAAACAGTCTCTAGAGGTTTGTCTGTAATCAACTCTAATTCAACATGATAATAACCCGGTTTATCTTTAATCACCTGATAATAAAAAACCGGAAAATCGTATTTCCTGGCAAAATATTCAGCCCCATAAATCATAGCGGAATCCTGATTCAGGAAGGTCGTATAGTACGCTTTTTTGAGGTTATTGGGAGACTGATCACTTAACATCATATAAGCACATGGGGTTTGGGATTGGAGGTATTGTTCAAAGGTTTCTCTAACATGATCCGCAAAAACCACTTCCGTTCCGTAACGGGTACGGGCACGATTGATCAATGTTTCAAAATCTTTATTGCTGTTTGCTTTTCCCACTCCGATGCCATGATGTAAAAACATGGAATCCAATGCCAGCACCATCCATTCCCAGTTATTATAGTGACCGGAAACCAATAGTACACTTTTCCCTTCCTTAAAATAGGAGTTCACAAGCTCCGGATTAGAGCAGTAATATCTTTTTTTCAGTTCTTTTCTCGAAATGGTAAGCATTTTCAACATTTCAGCAGCGATCTGTGTAAGATGATTCTGAAACCTTTTATATATTATATGTATCGTTTTGAGATCCTTTTCCGGAAATGAACATGTTAAATTTTCATAGGTTACACTCTTTCTATATTTAAAAACGTAGGTAATCAGTAAATAAAAAGGGAAAAACAAGAGATACAAAACCTTCAATGGAAGTATGGAAAGAGGATAAAGGATGAAATAAAAAAGGAATTGAGTAGCCATAATCAGATCTGTAGCGCAAAGTCGTAAATGGAATCAAAAATATAATCGGCAGTTTCTGCGATCTGCTGATATTCTGGATGATCTTTCTCCCCAACGTATACCGTAATCATTCCCAGATTGCGTCCGAATAGGATATCAGAAAACATATCTCCAACCATTACTGACTTGGAAAAATCAATTTGGGAGTGTTTTTCCAGTGCTTGTAAAGCCATTCCTGGTTTCGGTTTCCTACAATGGCATTGATCAGAAGCTTTATGAGGGCAATATAAGAAATCGGTGATTAAAATTTTCTCTTTCAAAAGAAGATCATTCAGTTGAGCATGAATCCGGATAATATCCTGTTCCGTACAAAGACCTTTTCCAATACATTGCTGATTGGTAACAACGAAGATATCACCAAAAACACGTTTAAAAATATGAAGTGCATCCAATAGATTTGGGACGGGGATAAACTCTTCAAAGTTCATAATATAGCCATCAACGATCCTTTCGTTCATCACACCATCTCTATCCAGAAAAAGGGTCCAGGATTTATCGAATGGGAAACTCTTCATCATCTTCTTCCGGGTCTGTGACATATAGTTTTCTTTTTTGATCAATTTTATCGGATACATTTTTAAGCAACAATTCAGCTGAGTTTTTTTCTGCCAGGTAATATTTTATTGAAGCATTGTATTGATCTTTCGTAATATTGTTTTTAAGAAAAAGATCTGAATAAAGGGAGCGTGTAATCGTAGTTTTATCGGAGTCTGGGGGTAAAAAATACACCATGCTTTCTATAACGTAGCTCTCAGCCATGATATCCACCATTTTTTCAAATTCAATCAGATTATCAGGCCTGGGAGTTAATTGTTTTTTATTACAAGCGCAGAGCACCAATGCAAGAAACAAAAGTTGTCCAAATTTGTTGATCATTTTCATGGCACAAAGATATACAATATTTTATAAAAAAAGCAGCCTCTTCAGCTGCTTTTCAAAGTAAGGGCGACCAATGGGGCTCGAACCCACGACCTTCGGAACCACAATCCGACGCTCTAACCTACTGAGCTATGGACGCCATGTTTTTGAAGGTGCAAAAATACAACTTTTTTATTAATCTTCATCTCTTTTTTTAAAAAAATTGCAAACATTTTCTTCATCATTTATTTTGATAAAAAAAGGGAGAGTTTATCAGATATTTTTATATACCTTTGCCCGACAAATACTAACAACATGAAAAGGAGTGTAACTGTATTAGTT
>JAEWUL010000089.1 GCA_023459435.1 Bacteroidota bacterium | reverse complement strand
GCAATACCATCATGTGAAAATGCAGGAACTCTTTTTCCATCCTCTAATGATTCAACAATAAAATTATTTTTCCCTTGTGTGATGAGTTTGTAAAGCCCATTTTTTCCGCTAATTGACATGATTTTGCTTAAATCCATAGTTCGTTTGATTTTTTAAGTTAATAATAAATGATCTCTCTTTTTCTAAAATATATAGTATCGTTGTTGGCAGTAAAAACTTCAAAAGTCCAATTCCCGGCAGGATCATGTTCCGGATATGTTTTGACCTCTCTCAGGGAATGTTCCAGATTGTCATATATTGTTTTTACCATTTTCCCTTTAGGATCGTATTGTGTAAAGGTATACTCTATCAGTTTTTTAAAGCTATTGTAAACTTTTCGGTTCACTTCATCTCCATAATTATCGTACTCATATACCATGTATTTAAAAAGCTTTCCGGTAGGATCATACTCGTCATTTCGGATCAGTAACCCTTCCATATTGTAAAACAGGTTGTTTTTAATCAGGAGATTCTCTTTTTTCTTATGCATCATTATAATCCCTCCCATTCCATCGGTCTTGTAATCAATGGTATATACAAGTGTGTCGCTGGAGAAAAACTGTTCAGAGGAAATATAGCCATTCATATCGTAAGTATAGTTCGTATAGGAATTGATTTTGTTGAGGAGATCACTCTCAAGCCATTTTAGTTGTTTTCCATTGGAGTCATATTCCACATTTCTAATCCTGACTGTATCGTTGTTTTTGTCAAGTGTTACGATTCTATTGATCCATCCATCAGAGCTATAATGTTGTATTACAGTACTTAATTGTGTTTTTGGAGCAATCGAATCGGGATGTGATGTGTAATATGAAGTGGTTTTGATCAGTTTGATTTTCCCTTTTAACCGGGAGGTTTGCAAATGGTTTTTCTGGGCATCAGGAATAATGATAATCTCATCTTGTTTTTTATTTTTACATCCGGAAAGGATCAATAAAAACAGGGTTATGATCAATAAAAGTGTAGTATTATTCTGTTTTGCCATTTTTGAAAAATTAGAATAGATTCTCCACAATTTGATCATCAGCGATAACAGGGATGGTCACTTTCAGGTTAGGTTCTACCTCCATGGCGCGTTGAATCGCGAATATGGCTCCCTCATTTCTGGCCCATGATCTTCTGCTGATTCCATTGTTCACATCCCAGAACAGCATGTTTTTAAGGCGTCTTGAAGCATCATCAGAGCCATCTAGGAGCATTCCAAACCCACCATTGATCACTTCGCCCCAACCAACGCCACCTCCATTATGGATAGATACCCAGGTAGCTCCTCTGAAAGAGTCGCCGATCACATTATGAATAGCCATATCAGCAGTAAAAGAGGATCCGTCGTAAATATTGGAAGTCTCTCTGAATGGGGAATCTGTCCCTGAAACATCATGATGATCTCTTCCTAAAACCACCGGACCCATTTTCCCATTTTTAATAGCTTCATTAAAAGCTTCGGCGATTTTGATTCTACCCTCTGCATCTGCATAAAGGATTCTGGCCTGAGATCCCACTACCAGCTTGTTCGCTTTAGCTCCTTCAATCCAGGTAATATTATCTTTCATCTGCTGGCTGATCTCAACAGGAGATTTTTGGCTCATTTCTGCTAAAACTTCTTGGGCAATCGCATCACTAAGGTCAAGATCTTCCGGTTTCCCTGAAGTACAAACCCAGCGGAAAGGTCCAAAGCCGAAATCAAAACACATTGGTCCCATAATATCTTGAACATAAGATGGATATTTAAAAGTTCCATCCTCTTTAAAAATTGCAGCACCGGCTCTGCCAGATTCCAGTAAGAAAGCATTTCCGTAATCAAAGAAATACATTCCTCTTTGCGACAATATATTAACAGCATCCACATGTCTTCTGAGGGATGCCTGCACTGCCTCTTTAAATTGTTCGGGTTGTTTGGCCATCATCTCGTTAGATTGTTCATAGGAGTAGCCTACTGGGTAATACCCACCAGCCCAGGGGTTATGGAGGGATGTCTGATCAGAACCTAAATCTACATGAATTTGATTATTCACACAATACTCCCATAAATCTACAATGTTTCCATCATAGGCAAAAGAGCGTGCCATTTTTTTATTTTGTGCATCTTTAACTTTTTCAAAGAGTTCAGGGAGTGATGAATGAAGTTCATCAACCCAACCTTGTTGAAACCTTTTTTGGGAAGCTGCAGGATTGATTTCAGCGGTGATAGAAACCACACCAGCGATGTTTCCAGCTTTAGGTTGAGCTCCTGACATACCACCTAATCCTGCAGTAATAAACAATTTACCGGCAATATCACCACCCATTTTCCGGGAAGCGTTGAGAACAGTGATGGTTGTTCCGTGTACAATACCCTGAGGTCCGATATACATATAAGACCCGGCAGTCATTTGACCATATTGTGAAACTCCTAGAGCATTAAATCTTTCCCAGTCATCAGGTTTAGAGTAATTTGGAATCACCATGCCATTGGTTACGACCACCCGCGGAGCATCTTTATGGGAGGGGAATAAGCCCATCGGGTGACCAGAATACATCACAAGAGTTTGTTCTTCATTCATTTGAGCCAGATACTGCATGG
>JAEWUL010000088.1 GCA_023459435.1 Bacteroidota bacterium | reverse complement strand
GCATTTGAAGTTCTTTGTTGATATGCGTGAACAGCTATTTGTTCTAAAGTTTTGTAAGATACGGATTTAGAAAAGGTTGCCAAATTAAAGAATAGAAATAGCAACAGAAAACAAACATTTTTCATTTTTTATGATAAATATATAATAAGTTGGCAAAGATACATCAAAAAAGGGGACTATCCGGCTTTTTTTTACAAACTGTCCACTTCATGAGTCAAAAATTTCAGATAATCATCATTCACATTTTGCGTTAGATTATCTGTTATGGTTTCATCAATTTCAATTTTGTATGAATATTGCAAATTCTCTTTTGGAATTTTATTTTGAGAGCCTAATCTGGATAATAATCTTTGTTTATTGAATTGTGTCATTTTAATTTCAAAACGGATAAAACAATTCTGCAAAAATTGTTGTCTGATTTTTTGCTCTTTTTTGGCAGAAGGTTCCAGAAGGTAAGATAAATCAATCGTTTGAAATGGTTGATATGATTGAAACATATTGATATAAGGTGTAATTATTTTTTCTTTATCAGCAAAAATGAAGATCAAATAATCATAATCTCTTAAATCGGCCTTAAAGATTTTATATCCTTCATTATTAAACAGATACAAAATATCATCAAAAAGTGAAAGGGTTTGAAAGGGTAAGTTTTTCTCTTTATTGGATGAGATTGTAGCATCATTTGAATAGTTGGTTGTTTTATTTTCCATGATACAACAATGAATCTGATCCTCTTTGGAAAGTAAAGCATACATTACATTAAAATGGGCTGCATATTGAGATGGACTCACTTCAAAATTGGTAAGAAAGGTGAATCTACTCTGAATCATTTTCTCAAATAAAACAACAAAAGGGATCAGATTCTGGTTCGATTTTACAGCAAAAACCTGATATTTTTTAATAGTTCCGAAAGCTTCTTCAACCGGGATTGAATTCGGTTTTTTATCCTTCATGATTCTGGGTTGTTTTGATTTCCCAAGCTGCTGATGCTGCAGTTTGTTCTGCTTTTTTAATCGTATAATCTAAACCCTGGCCACATTCAACACCGTTTACATAGACGGTTGACTGGTGTAATTTTCTATTATTTTCATCCATGATCAGTTTATTCTCAAACTTCACAATGATCCCGTTTTTTTGCCCCCAACTAATCAATTTGCCTTTAAAATTGGTATCTTCGAGAATAATGGCATCTACATCGAGGTGTCTTAATACAATTTTTTGAAGAACTATTTTTTTGGTCTGATTAAATCCTTTGTCTAAAAAAAGAGCACCAACTAAAGCTTCAAAAGCATCTCCATCTACGGATTTTGCTCCATTTCCTGATTCCATAGAGATCAGATTGTTAAGGCCAATTTTTCGGGACAAGCTGTTGAGTCGTTCTCTACATACGATTTTAGATCTCATTTCAGTAAGGGGCCCTTCCGGATGAAGGGGATATTTTTTAAATAAAAAGTCAGCGACCATAGCACTTAAGACAGCATCCCCGAGATACTCCAGACGTTCATTATTTATATTTCCGAAGGTTTTATGATGTGTTGAAGCAGATCGGTGGATGAGAGCTGTTTTATACAAAGAAATATTCCTGGGTTTAACACCCAAAACATTCCGAAGAAAATTAGCGACAGCTTCTTCGGCTTGATCTTTAGTCTTTTTTTGAAAGAGAGTCAAGAGTAAAAAATTTATATCTTTTTGAATAAAATTGAGCAATTATGTCCACCAAATCCAAAAGAGTTAGACAAGGCGACATGAATATTTTTATCTACCATTTTATTAATAGCAAAATTTAGATTCGGTATTTCGGGATCTAAATTCTGGATATTAATAGTTGGTGGTATTTTTCTGTTATAAAGGGATAAGATTGTAGCAACAGCCTCTACAGCACCGGCAGCTCCAAGAAGATGACCCGTCATAGATTTTGTAGAATTGACAATCACATTTGGGGTATGAGCACCAAACAATTTTTCGATTGCCAGACATTCAGAAATATCTCCGGCTGGTGTTGCAGTACCATGTGTATTGATGTGATCTACAGCTTCATTAGGTAGTTGAGCATCTTCAATGGCAAGTTTCATAGCATTAAAGGCAGCTTCTCCATCTGGATGTGGTGATGTGATATGATGTGTATCAGTAGTCATTCCAATTCCGCCAATCTCAGCATAGATCTTTGCACCTCTTGCCAGAGCATGTTCATACTCTTCAATAATGAGGGTTGCGGCTCCTTCACCCATCACAAAACCATCCCGATCTTTATCAAAAGGGCTTGAGGCAGTCAGATAAGTGTCATTTCTGGTTGAAAGGGCGTTCATTGCATTAAAACCTGCAATTGGGGTTTCTAAAATCACCGCTTCAGAACCGCCACAAAACATCACATCTACTTTCCCTAACTGAATGAGGTGAAACGCGTCAATGATGGCATTTGCTGAAGAAGCACATGCTGATGTAGTGATGTAACTGGGCCCTTTCAAATCAAAGAAAAGGGCAATATTCCCTACAATCATGTCACCCAAAATCCTGGGAATAAAAAAGGGACTTAGCCTAGGTGACTTTCCAGACTGATAAAAAGTCTCAAAACTCTCTGATAATGAAGTAAAACCTCCAATTCCGGTACCATAAATGACCCCTATACGATTCGTATCCATTTGATCTATAGCCAACCCACTATCTTTTATTGCTTCCATTGCGGAAACCATAGCATATTGACTCACGAGATCCATTTTCCGAACCTCTTTTCGATCAATAAATTGTTGGGGGTCAAAATCTTTTACCTCACAGGCAAATTTAGTTTTATACAAGTCTGTGTTAAACCTTGTAATGGGATTCGCGCCACTTACTCCTTTTAACAATGAATTCCAATAAGTGGGAACATCATTGCCGATAGGAGTAAGTGCACCTAACCCTGTAATAACTACTCTCTTTATTTTCATAGTATGAAAAAAGGAGTGTTGGAATTCTTAAACGTTAGCTTGAATATAAGTAATTGCATCACCAACTGTAGAGATTTTCTCAGCTTGATCATCTGGAATAGAGATTCCAAACTCTTTTTCAAACTCCATAATTAGCTCAACAGTGTCTAGAGAGTCAGCTCCTAAATCATTTGTAAAACTTTTCTCTGGAGTTACATCAGCTGGATTAACGCTAAGTTTTTCTGCGATGATTCCTTGTACTCTTTCAATAATTTCTGCCATAGTTTTATGTTTTTAAATTAGTCTGCAAAAATACTCATTTTTTTATATTG
>JAEWUL010000087.1 GCA_023459435.1 Bacteroidota bacterium | reverse complement strand
GTCCGTAAACGGTACATGATGAGGAAAAAACAAAATGTTTTGCCCCATACGTTTCCATACATTGTAGAATATGAAGTAATGAGTTAAGATTGTTCTTGTAATATAAAAGGGGTTTGTTTACAGATTCTCCAACTGCTTTTAAAGCGGCAAAATGGATCACTCCGCTGATATCGGAGTGTTTCTTAAAGATCTGTTCTGTGGCTACAAAATCGGTAAGATCGATATTGTAAAAATGGGGTCTGATCCCTGTGATCATTTCGATCCTATCAACAACCCATTCATAAGAATTGGAAAGATTATCGACAATAACAACTTCATATCCTTTTTGAATTAACTCAACGGTTGTATGAGACCCAATATAACCAGTGCCACCTGTAACTAAAATTTTTTCTTTCATATCATGTTATGTAAAAAAGAGCAGAACCGAAATTCTGCTCTTTTGATTAGACTATTATTATTAAGATCTATTTCTTCATAGATTCAGGATACATATCAATACGAACTGTATGTTTTAAATTCACATATTTTTTCATAAATTTTACAATATCCTCGTTGGTAACCTGATTAACAGATTTTTCATAGTTCAAAATCGTATTCAATGGATCATTATTGAATGTTCTGTTAGAGATATAACTCAACCAGAAATTATTTTTCTCCATTGCAGTTTGACGATCTTTCACCATTTGTTGTTTTACTTTTTCCAAAGTTTCTGGTTTTGGCCCATTCTTTTGGAATTTTTTAAGAATATCCATAACAGCATTGGCTAAGTTATCGGTATTGGTTGGATTACAACCAAACATAACGAATGCCATATATTCCGCTTTTGGATATTTGGAGGCTTGCATTTGTAACATGGGGGAATAAACACCACTCATCTCTTCTCTAATCACTTCGATCAATTCAATTTGTAATGCTTCTGAAATTTGATTCACAATCATATTGTTTTCAGGAGTATAAGGGAAAGGTTTAGACAATGCAATACCCACAAAGCTTTGTTGTTCTGTCCCTGCATATACATTTTGTCTTACAGATTTTTTTGGAAACCCTTTGTCAACACCAGTTTTGAAGTTCTCAAATTGAGTTGTTGTTTTTAATGAACCTAAATAAAGTTCTAAATATTTAATCATCGTTGGTTCATCAAAGTTCCCTACAAAACAGAATGTAAAATCTGCAGGATTGGCAAACCTCTCTTTGTAAAGCTCAAATGCTCTTTCGTAGTTTGCTTTTTTAATAAAATCTTCATTCATATTAAGAACAGTAGCCTGATATGGATCGTTTTGAGTCATAACACTTAATAATTCTCCAATAAAACGGTACATAGGCATCGCTTTGATCATCTTCATCTGTTCCAATGTTTCATTAATCACGAGATCACTTACAGTTGGATCAAATCTTGGATTTGTGAAGAAAGCATTCAAATACTGGAAGAAAAACTCAAGGTCTTTTGGAGTAGATGATCCATCAAAACCTTCACTTTCAAAACCAATGGATGGAGTTAAACCCACTTTTTTACCTTTCATTTTTTTCTCTAATGAAGAGAAGTTTAATTCACCAATACCTGCTCTGTCAATAAATTGAGAAGCAAAATGCAACGATGGCAAATCAGATTCAGGATATAAACTCATCCCTCCTTTACTTTTGGCATTGAATAAAATCTCATCATTTTTGAAATTTGTCTTTTTCAAAATCACTTTAATTCCGTTAGACAATGTGTACTCTTTAGCACCAACTTCTTGTAATTCAACAACATTAGTTACTTTTCCAGGTACTAATGCAGTTACATCAATCACTTCTTGTTCTTTATAAGTATCCACGTAAGGCTCTACATTGCTCAATGTGGGATCATTAATGATTTCTAAAATTTTGGTTTCTGTGGGAACTGAAACGCCCTCTTTCTGAGGTGCTAAAACGACAGCTACCATATTCTCTTTGGTAATCCACTGTTTTGCTAAATCATTAACATCCTCCAATGTGATCTCCTGTAGATATTTTTTGGCAAAAGTAAATTCTCTTTTTGCACCCGGAATGGGGGCTTGTCTTAAGTAATGTTCAACATACTCCACAGCAAAACGGGCTGATTCTGTTTTATCTGCCTCATTAGCAGCTACTTCATAATTATTTAAAAGTTCTTCTTTGGCTCTTTTAAATTCTGTTTCTAAAAATCCATATTTTAATACTCTATAGTTCTCTTTCAATAGGGTTTCTAAAGCTTTTTCTATTTGTCCCTCTTTGGCACTGGCAGAACTGCTATATGCATCACATTGTCCAATAAAATTTTCGTACCCTGCAGATGCTCCAATAAATGGGACATTTGGATTTTGTTGTAATTCCGATAAACGGGATTCTAACATCATGTTATAAAGCTGGTGAGTCATCTGTTTCTTAAAATCACCAATTGTTTTCATTTGAAAATAATCATATTTATTGAAAACCATTACCTGTGAACCACCCGCTTCAGGATCTGTACAAACTACAGCCATCGGTGTTTTATTTCCCGGAATGGGATACATGATTTTGGGTTGTCCATTGGTTCTTGCAGGAATAGAACCAAACTTTTCTTTAATCATCGCTTCAATTTGATCCACATTAATATCCCCTACAACAATAA
>JAEWUL010000086.1 GCA_023459435.1 Bacteroidota bacterium | reverse complement strand
TCAGGTTGTTCTTGATTCGTTTCAGGCTGTTCTTGAATCATTTCATCCTGTACTTGAATCGTTTCCGGTTCAGGAGGAATAACATCCACGGGTTGTTCTTCAGGTTTCGGTTCGATAGTAATTCTGTCACTTTTTACAATTGGAACCGGATTCATTCCATAGAATGCTCCGTTTAACTCTTTTATCATATCAGATTCGAAAACCATTTTACCTTGTGGATTCAGAGAGAAAGCACCAAAATTGTCGAAACTGACACTTTTATTATTCTGAACAGCTGTTTTTAATTCTGCAACCCATTTGTTGATTGCTTCATCTGCATCTAATAACCGGATAGATTCCCATTTAGAGATTTTATCCACAAATGGGAATCCATTTCCATTTTCATTGCTTTCAAAATGTAGCGTAACTTTAGGAGGGGTAATTATATCCCCATCTACTTTAGAAGCAACTGTTTTTTTAGAGAAACAACCAAGTCCATTGATCATTAATTCCTCTTCATGTTCTAAAAAACGGATAATATTTTTGATAATCATCGATATTCTATTTTTAGATTTCTAAATTGTGAATTTTATGCATATCTTCAGGAGTATCAATTGCAATACTCTCGTGATCAGTGATGGCCACAAAAATGGAGAAATTGTTTTCTAGCCATCTTAATTGTTCCAGTTTTTCAACTTTTTCTAAGGATGAGATAGGTAAAGTGATCAATTTTTTCAGAGTTTGGTACCGATAAGCGTAGATTCCTAAGTGTTTGTAGTATGTGATCTCTTTAGAATCTCTGGGGTAGGGAATAGGAGAGCGGCTGAAATAGAGGGCTTTGTGTTGATTTGAAAAAACCACTTTCACTTTATTTGGATTTTGAGCATCCAGTGGATTATCAAAAGGTTTTACTAATGTTGCTATTTCAACATCCGGTTGATCAAAAAGTGCCACAAGGGCATCAATTTGTTCTTTTTGAATAAAAGGTTCATCCCCTTGAATATTCACAATAATGTCATTATCATCAAGATGAAGTTTGATAGAAGCTTCCCCACATCGATCAGTACCGGAGGGATGATTAGGAGATGTTAAGAGTACATTTCCATCAAAAGCGATCACTCTGTCCACAATCCGTTGATCATCAGTTGCGACATAAATCTCGTCTAAACTTGACTCCATAGCTCTTTCAAAGACATGTTGAATCATCGGTTTTCCGGAGATATCAACCAAAGGTTTTCCGGGGAAACGGGAAGATCCGTAACGAGCTGGGATAATACCAATCTTTTTCATTTTCAATTATTTAAACAATCCAAAAATTTCAGCATTGATCTTTTCAATAACAATTCCAAAGTCTTCAGGTACATCCCCGAATTTGATGGTGTTAACGTCAATAATCAATAATTTTCCGGCATCATATCTGGAGATCCATTCTTCATATCTTTCGTTCAAATGTTGGAGGTAATCCAGACGGATTGAGTTTTCATAATCTCTACCTCTTTTTTGAATCTGAGCAACAAGTGTAGAAACATCAGCTTTAAGATAGATCAACAAATCGGGAGCTTGGATAAACTGATTCATCAATTCAAAAAGGGACGCATAATTCTCAAAATCACGAGTGGGCATCAATCCCATTGCATGAAGATTTGGTGCAAAAATGTATGCATCTTCGTAAATGGTTCTATCTTGAACAATATCTTTTTTCTTTTTTCTGATTTCAGTGACTTGTCTGAATCTGCAATTCAAAAAATAGATTTGCAGGTTAAAAGACCATCTCTGCATATCTTCATAAAAACTGGCAAGATATGGGTTGTTATCCACACTTTCATATTGAGGTTCCCAACCGTAATGTTTGGCCAACATCCCGGTTAATGTTGTTTTTCCTGATCCGATATTTCCGGCTATAGCTATATGCATTTCAAAATGATTTTAAATATGAATTAGATTTCCTCTTTTTTAACTTTTAAAGAATGGATAATGAGATAGATAATCAGACCAATATAAGCCACGACTGCAATAATAGAGAATAAGTCTGATTGTTGGAAAGCTTGAGAAGTGGAAAGATGAACACCAGCGTATTTCAAAATAGCACTAATAACACCCATAATGGCTCCTCCGGCCAATAATCCGGATGCCAGTAAAGTACCTTTCTCTTTGCGCAACTTATTGATCTCTTCATCTCTGCTTCTGGAGCTTACAAACCAGGCAATGGTTCCACCCACCAAAAGTGGTATATTCAATTGAAGAGGGATAAACATACCTAAAGCAAATGCTAAAGCAGGAATTTTAATCCGATCCAGTAAAAGGGCTAAGACGGCACCAATGATATATAACATCCAAGGCGTTTCCCCTCCGGACATTAAGGGTTGGATAATAGAAGCCATTGCATTAGCTTGTGGGGCAACCAATCCATCAGGGCCATAACCGTAAGTTTTAGATAAAATCATAATCACAGCACCTACCGTTAAAGCGGAAACAAAAGTACCTAAGAATTTCAACCCTTGTTGTTTGTAAGGAGATGTTCCGATCCAGTACCCAATTTTTAAATCGGTAATAAAACCACCGGCCATTGAAAGGGCGGAACACACGATACCACCAACAACGAGTGCAGTGATGATCCCTGAACCCCCTTTTAAACCTACCATAGATAAGATAAATGAGGATAGAATTAAGGTCATCATGGTCATTCCAGAAACTGGGTTGGTTCCAACTGTAGCTATAGCAGTTGCTGCTACTGTAGTAAACAGGAAAGCAAAGATAAAAATCACGGCAATACCCACTAATACTTGAGTCAGATTCATTTCCATTCCTCCAAAAAGGAAAAATACACCCAATAAAACCAAAACCACCACAAAACCGATGAGAATGATCTTCATGGAGATATCTTTTTGCGTTCTCAACACTTGGTTTTGATTCTCAGCTCCGGCTTTACCGGCCTTAAAAGCAACACCCAAAGAGTTTTTGATTACCCCTGCAGATTTAATTACACCAAGGATACCAGCCATGGCAATACCCCCGATACCTATATATCTTACGTAGTCTTTAAATATAATTTCAGGATCTAAAGTGCTCATCAAAATGCCATCCGTTGTGATCCCATAACTTCCTAAAAGGGGTACAATAAACCACCATGATAGTAATGAACCGGCACAAATAATCATTGCATATTTTAATCCAATCAGATATCCAGTACCCAATAATATGGAGCCGGCATTCATTTTAAATACAAATTTATGATTTAAAGCAAGTTTCTCACCCCAATCGGTCATTCTTGTGCTAATATTTTCTGCCCAGAAATGGAAAGTACTCACGAAAAAATCGTATAATCCACCAATTAAACCACTAATTACCAATAGTTTTGCCTGATTACCACCTTTTGCACCGGAAACAAGGATCTCGGTTGTAGCCGTAGCTTCAGGAAATGGATATTTACCATGCATATCTCCAACAAAATATTTTCTAAAAGGGATTAAAAACATGATCCCCAGAAACCCTCCAAAAAGAGATGCAAAAAAGATCTGGAAGAAATTTACCTGAATCTCTGCCCCTAAAACAGGGTTGGTCTCTTTGATGATGTATATCGCGGGTAAAGTAAAGATGGCACCGGCAACAATCACCCCGGAACTGGCACCTATTGATTGAATAATCACATTTTCTGATAAAGCACCTTTTCTTTTAGCAAGTGTTGAAGCACCAACTGCTATGATGGCAATAGGGATCGCTGCTTCAAAAACCTGTCCAAAACGTAGCCCTGAATAGGCTGTAGCTGCTGAAAAAATGATCGCCATTACAATACCCCAGGTTACAGACCAAAAGTTCACTTCAGGATATTTTTTATCTGCCATTAAGATAGGTTTGTAAGATTCACCCTCTTTAAGCTCAGTATACGCATTTTCAGGTAGTTCAATGTTCGTTAACTCTTCTTGTAATTTTTTTTCATTCATGATATCACTTGTTAATTATACTTTAAAACCTAGCTTACAAAAATATGAAAAAAAAAGATATCTCAAAGGATATCTTCCATTATTAAACATAATTTATTCAATACGAATAATCGAATGCTCAATGTCGTGTTTTTTCAGGATCTCCTTTATTCGGATCTCATCGGTATCAGTAATAAATACTTGTCCAAAATGGTGCTTCCCTACCAATTCTAATAGTTGATTGATCCGATGAGCATCCAGTTTATCAAAAATATCATCCAGCAAGAGTAACGGTTTGCTCTTTTTGGTTTCATATACATAATCGTATTGTGCTAATTTTAAAGCGAGTGCATACGATTTTTGTTGCCCTTGAGATCCGAATCGTTTTAGTATGTTTTGATTGATTAAAAATTTAAAATCATCCTTATGGATCCCGAAATTGGAATACCCACTTCTCAAATCCTGAACTTCAATAGATTGTAACCCAATTTCCATACTGACCTCCTCTAACTGAGATTCATAAATGATATCTACTGTTTCTTGATTTCGCGATAAATAATCATAATATTTTTTAAAACCTACGATGATATGACTTATAAAATCTTTTCTTTTCTTATAAATATGATTGGCTAAAGGTACCATCTGATCATTATAGATCTGCAATAAATCAGTATTATAGTGTTCTCTGTTGAGTAATTGTTTCAAAAGTGTGTTTCTTTGATGGATCACTTTTTGATAGTTGATAAGATGAGCTAAATATTCCCGGTCAGACTGAGAAATAATGATATCAAAAAATTTTCGTCTCACGTCACTTCCTTCATTAATGATATCATTATCGTAAGGGGATACCATAATCAAGGGGTATAAACCGATATGATCACTCAAACGATCATACTCTTTTTGGTTGTTTTTCATGATTTTTCTCCCATTTTTCAACAAACAGCTGATTCTATTGGTTGCATTTTGATCATAATCGGCATAAAAATCACCATGAATGGCAAAAAAATCGGAGCCAAACTGAACGGAAAAGATATCCTGAGCGTTGAAATAGCTTTTACAAAACGACAGATAATGGATGGCATCCAGTAAATTGGTTTTACCGCTTCCATTGTTCCCCAGGATACAATTTACATTTTCATGAAATTGAAACTCCCCGGAACTATAATTTTTAAAATGGGTAAGTAATAATTTATTTAAATACATTTATTTAGAATTCAAGTATTTAGATTTTAATTCTTCATAGAGTTGGGGATCATAAATATCCACATCATTATTTTGAACACGTCCCATGATTAAACGGGGTTTCTCTCCGGAATTATCAAAAAACATCACATTGTCACATATATCCATATAGTGATTAAAAAAATTATAGAGGCCTCTATAATACCTTCTAACAATTACATCTTCCGGAACGTTATGACCACCCTGAGATACTCTTAATTTAACTCTTTCGATGGCCAGATCAGTTGAATTTAACCAAAAAAACAAAAGATTCACTACAAACTTCTCTTCTTGAGCTTTATGTACCTTTTCAATGTAAGAAAGAGCAGATAATGTGGTTTCTACAGCAAAATTGGCATCTTTTTTTAATAATGATTCCATTCTGGAATGTAATAAACGCACGGCAGGGTAGGTAACAGAATCCGGATTGAGAGGGTTTAGTCCTCTGGCAATCTCGTCAAGATTTACAAACTCCTTACATTCAAGCATTTCAGGCAACATGTAAAAAGCAGCAGTTGTTTTTCCTGCTCCATTACAGCCCGATATAATATACATGTTTTTCATAGAAGTAAGCTGCAAAGATATGATAAAAGTTCCTATTTTTTTCCCATAATTTCTTTTTTTTTCTATTGTTTTATTCATGAAGCAACATTTTATATAAATCTTTTTCTTATATTTGCAATCGAAAATTATTAACCAAATACTAAAAACTATGAAAAATTATTTATTGGGACTCTTTGTCTTTCTTTTCTCAATCTCTGTTATTGTTTCATGTACTGATCCAATTGAACCGGAACCAGAACCAGAACCAGAACCAACACCATGGGATAATTTAAATCCTGCATCCAACCAATGGGGTTTAGTGATCAATTATACCGCAAAGTGGTGTAGTCCATGTGGAAGTTGGGGTGTTCCATTATTAAATGATGCCATAAACAAAGGCAATGTTGTTGGTATTGCCGTAAAAGCATCAGGTGATGATTCTTATAATGCATCATTATATAGTGGTTTCTTAAATGATAGAACAGATGGTGGTGGGATCCCTGCATTCTGGTTTGGAGATACCAAATCAACAAATATCAGCACATTAAATACTTTGTTAGCCAGAACACCCAAATTAGGAGTTGACATGAAACATCAATACTCAGGTGATTCCATGATTGTCTATTCTTCCGTTAATACTATGGGGAACTTTGAACCTGGTGAATATTATCTCTCCATTATTGTTCAAGAAGACAATTTACAATATTCTCAAGCAGGGGTATCTGATCCCAACTACAAACACAAATATGTTGCAAGAGCGGCTTATAACGGAGCTACTTACGGT
>JAEWUL010000085.1 GCA_023459435.1 Bacteroidota bacterium | reverse complement strand
TGGAGCAAGAATGCTAAACATCATTAATAATATTGTAGATATTTCCAAAATTGAAGCTGGTTTAATGGAGGTTAACCTAACCGATGCTGACATCAACGAACAAATTGATTATATTTATAATTTCTTTAAACCAGAAGTGGAAGCGAAGGGTTTAAAGTTTTATTACAAAAAATATTATGCTGACCATAAGATCAGTATAAAAACTGATCATGAAAAACTGTATGCGATTTTTACTAACTTAGTAAAAAATGCCATCAAATATTCCTTTCATGGTTACATTGAATTCGGTTATGTTCCTAATAATCTCAAAAATATCAATTATTTGGTCTGTTATGTAAAAGATACTGGTATTGGCATTCAAAAAAATAAAATCGGGATCATTTTTGATCGTTTCCGACAGGTTAGTGAGGGGAAAAGCAGACGTTATGAAGGCGCCGGATTAGGTTTGTCCATCACGAAGTCTTATGTTGAAATGCTGGGAGGAAAAATTTGGGTTGAAAGTGAAGAAGGTATTGGTTCTTGTTTCTACTTTACTTTACCCTTCAATCAAATTAATCAGGATAAGCAAACTGAACAGAAAAAATCTACGATGATTAGTTAATTTTATCTGGTAAAAATAACAAGCAATGAAAAATGAGTTTAATCAAGATAGTCCGGCTAATGTTCTGATTGTAGATGACATTGAAGAAAATCTGATCTACATGGAAAGCGTAATTAAAAACTTCAATATCAATATCATCAGCGCCATGTCGGGATATGAAGCATTGGAAAAAACACACGGTGTAACACTTGCCATGGCTATCATTGATGTCTGGATGCCTGGCATGAATGGATATGAACTGGCAGTCAATATTAATGGGGAACGAACGGAAAATAAGGTCCCGATTGTTTTTATTACAGCTAACATTTTCAGTGAAATAGAAGAATTAAAAGGATATGATGCCGGTGCCGTTGATTATATCTACAAACCTTTTTCCAGCCAGATTCTGAAAAGCAAGGTTAGCATCTTTCTTGATTTATACAACCAAAAACAAACAATTTTACGAGATGCTGTTTTATTAAAAAATACAACCAAACAATTAAAAGAAGCAAATACTGCGCTTCTGAAGAGTGAACAGAAATTCAAAACGATAGTAAATTCCTTACCCGACGGGGTTCTACTCGTTGATATGAGAGGTATCATCATAGAAGTTTCGGATATTGGAATTGAGCTTTTAGGTGCAAACGACAAAAATGAACTAACCGGTAAACACATACAATATTTTGTATTAACAGATTCGTTCCTCCTTATAAAAAAAATTGTACAGGATACGATTGCAGAGGGACTCACGCAAGGAAACGAACTCAATATTATTAAATTAAACGGGACATCTTTTTTAGGTGAAATCAGTACAACATTAATCCAGCATATCGATGGTTCACCACTTTCTTTTATTATTGTTGTTCGTGATATTTCCCAACGCAAAAAAATGCAGGCTATACAGATTCATGCCGACAGGATGGCAAATCTGGGTCAAATGGCAGCCGGAATGGCCCATGAAATCAATCAACCGCTTAATATCATTTCGATGGTATTAGATAAAATTCTGTTTGAAGCTGAAAAAAATACAACACTTGATATCTCCTATCTGAAAAGTAAATCAAATAAAATATTTGACAACTTGACGCGGATACGAAACATCATCGACCACATCAGGGTTTTTTCACGTAATCAATTTGAATATATCCCCATTGCTTTCAGTATCAATAAAAGCATTCAAAATGCAATTTCCATGTTCTTTGAACAGTTCAGGCACTTGGGTATAAACATGAATGTAAATCTGAATGAAGAGATCCCGGATCTTACAGGTAACACCTATCAGTTTGAACAGGTAATCATCAACCTGCTAACCAATGCCAAAGATGCTGTTATGGAAAAGAAAATACTTGCTGACACATCCTATTTACCTGAAATTAATATTAATACATTTATTGATAAACAATTATTGATCATTGAGATTACTGATAATGGGACAGGTATAGATGATGAATACATAAATGACATCATGTTACCTTTTTATTCTACTAAAGAAGAAGGAAAAGGTACAGGGCTGGGGCTTTCAATATCCTATCAAATAATAAAAGATATGGGTGGTACGATTGAAGTTGAAAGTACAAAAATGACTAAAACAACTATAAGGCTTATTTTTAATGTAAATGAATCGCGAGATGGAAAATACAGATAAAATTAAAATATTGATTCTGGATGATGAAAAAGAATTCACAGAAGAACTCAGCAGTTTTTTCGAAGATGAGTACGAAGTTTATGAAGCTAATAACATTGGAGATGGTCGAAGAATGCTGAATGAAAAAGAAATCGATTTGCTGATACTGGATGTAAGATTGCCCGGTATTAGTGGTCTTGATATCCTAAAGGAAGTAAAAGAACAAAAACCCTCAATCGAAGTAATTGTTATCTCTGCTCACGGAGATATGGACACAGTAATTAAAGCCCTGCGTCTCGGTGCTTTCGATTATCTGCGTAA
>JAEWUL010000084.1 GCA_023459435.1 Bacteroidota bacterium | reverse complement strand
TATTCTGATATCGCAATTGGTATCTCAAAGATGTTAGGATTTGATTTAATGGTGAATTTTAGAACCCCTTACTTTGCCACTTCTTTTAGTGATTTCTGGAATAGATGGCATATCTCACTTTCTACGTGGTTTCGAGATTATATTTATATTCCATTAGGGGGTAATCGGAAGGGAAAATTTAAAACACAAATCAATCTTTTAACAACGTTTTTGTTATCAGGTCTTTGGCATGGCGCAAATGTGACGTTTTTAATATGGGGTGGATTACATGGAAGTGCCTTAATTCTTGAAAAAAAGATCAATGGGAAATTGCCAAAATTTATTTATGCTCCCTTTGTGATTTTTATAGTTATACTTTTGTGGATCCCATTCAGAGCAGTAAGTTATACTCATTTAAAAGAACTATTTAGTTCATTAATCCATATTAAACAATACTCTTTCACTCATTTACACCAAATAGTAACTAGTTTTTCACCAATTAGGTTTTCTATATTGGGTATTGTGTGCTTCCTTTTCTTGCTTCTAGAATACAATATGAACAGATCTGATTTTAATACATGGATCTCTCAAAAAAATAAAACGATCAGAATACTCACTTACTATTTACTTATTTTTTTGATTATATTGATTGGGAATTTTAGTGTTAAACCTAGTTTTATTTATTTTCAATTTTAATGAAGAAGCTTATTATAAACACTTTATTGTTTTTAATCCCCATTGTGATTTTTATCATCGTTTTACCCATTGACAAAAGATTGAAATACCAAGGATTAGAAGATGATTGTTTTAATCATGGAATTTGGATCTATGATCGAATATACAACAATGATAAACCAATCGATATTGCATTTATGGGTTCTTCACATACTTTAAATGGAATTGATGATAGTTTGATTAGTGAAAATATTCAATTAGGAGAAGCTGTTAACTTGGGCTATTGCCGGTTAGGAAGAAACTTAAGTTATGTTTTTCTAAAAGACCTGATTGCTGAAAAGCAGATAAAACATCTGGTTCTTGAAGTCTTAGAAGATGAAGATCGGTATAGTCATCCAATATTCCCTTATCTGGCAAGCACTCATGATGTTTTATTCCCACCGCCGTTTTTTAACAGGGATATTTTATCCGATTTATGGACTCATTTTGTTTATAAAACAGAAATTCTACAAGACATTATCTACAAACAAGAGCAAAGTAAACCAATAAGAACAGTAGAATATGGTTTTACGACATCCCAGGACACCGCTTCCGTTGAATACTTGGATTCCATCATGCAGAAACGTAGCAAACCTGAACCTCTAATGTCAAAATTAGAAAGAGATTTTCATATGAATTTTGCAAGAAAATATCTGTCCAAAATAAATCAAATTTGTAATAAAAACAATATCCAAATCACTTTTTTATATATTCCTGCCTATGGATCGCATTTGGTTAAACCCAAAGAGATCGAAACATACTCAAAATATGGAAAGGTATTGATAGCTCCTCGTCAGATATTTGATGATAAAAATAATTGGTACGATAAAGGCCATTTAAATCATTCTGGAGCTAAGGCATTATCTTTATGGCTTATTAATCAAATTAATGATTTAAATACAAAATAACCAAAGTTGGTGGACATTTGTTTCTCTTCACTAAAAAACCGTTGAAGCGGTTTTATAGTGAAGAACGAAAAGTGAATAGTTTTCACTGGTGCTTTACTTAACCAACCAACGTTTTGTCGGTTTTTGATGTAACAAGTTATTTATTTGTCAGATTTTATTTCATGAATAACTTGTCGTTGTGTGTTATTTCAATTTCCAAAATGGGCTTTTTGAATATTACGAAGAATGAAGATTTAGTTGTTCTTGCAAAAAAAAACTCCGATTTTAGGAGCTTTTTTTTTGATTAAACAGTATCTTGGTTTTATTCCTTCTAACTATTGTTTCTTTTTAAGAGGTAATGTATAGGCTACTGAAATGGAAAAATGTTGACTGATGCCGGAATAGAAATCATATTCATGCCATATATTGTAGTATGGATCAAGTACTTTCTCATCATAATCATAACCAAGAATATGATATGATAATAATATACTTAAATTTTTATAATTTCCACCAATTCCCCAATGTCCATAAAATCCGCAAGGTTTTTGATTAACTTTCAAATCGCTGTACCCCCATGGATCATTATAATTGAAATAGGATCCCCATAAACCAAATGTATAACCCATTTTAGTTTCAAAGAAGGGTGTAAATCCACTTTTTGTGGTTAGAAAATTTACTCTAACTGTGGCAAATAAAGGAAAAGTGGTAGAATACCAAAGTGGGGCGTTTTCGATATATCCTTTATAGTCTTCGACAGCATGAAAAGATCCGATACCAGTTCCTAATCCAACATAAAGGAAAGGATTGATTTGATATCCTGCGCCACATAAAACTTCGAACTGGAGAGGCAAATTTACGCCTATTTCAGGACGAAGATACCAACCCTTTTCAAATTGTGGAATATAATTATAGGTTTTTACTGTTTTTACTTTTGTTTTTTTGGCTGTATAAGTGCCACTGCTTTGTCCCATCACGCAAATTGAAACAAAACACAAAACTACTGTTAAAAATAATTTTCTTTTCATCATGGAGCTTTATTTTGGATTTTCAATAATAATTTTACTCTCTTTTTTGCATGGATAAACCAAATTGATATCATCTGAAGTTGCTTTTCTGAAATTAATATAATTTGCAGGATACCCAATCACTGTAATTGTTATCGTAGAAAAGTCTTCACTGGTTTTGATATCAAAAATCGGAGCAACAATAACATCTGCGTTATATTTCTTTACTGCTTGAGCTATGGTGAAATTTTTGAAATATTGCACCGTACCGGATTCTTCGATATTGTTCAAATCAGATTCTTTTAGGGTGTTCTGGAAAGTCTCAACATGAGTAATCCTTGTATCAGAAACATTTAAATCAGCAACTGTAGGTGTTACAAAACCACTAATTTCAGGAGAAAGATAACGAGCAGTGCTTTCGTCATAAGAATAAAACTTTTCCGTTGTGCATGAACCCATTAAAATTAAAATGGCACTTAATAAACTAAAAATTCGTAATTTATTTTTCATTTTCTTTGGTCCGGTTATATCCCATCGGGCACGTCGGTGTTAATTTAATTTAAAAAACATGATTAATATAGCAAAACACTATATGATTTTTTCAATAAGTTAAATTATTCCCTTTTCGGCTGGGAGACAGAAAAACTGTTTCTAGTTTACGAAAAGCTTTTATTTTCAAGTGTTCAAAATTACAAATTATTTTTATATTTATTTATAAAAATAATTTTTTAACAAATATACTCAAATGTTTAAATATCAATTTATTAAATAAGTAATAATATTGCTAGATATTTTACCAAGACCGTGTTGTCAAAAAAAAAGCTCCTAATTTAGGAGCTTTTTTAAAAACTTACATTATCATTATTAACTATTTTTGAATTAAAAGTTTTTGATTTTGTTTTAATCCATTATTTTCATACGTAATTAGATAAATACCGTTGCTTAAAT
>JAEWUL010000083.1 GCA_023459435.1 Bacteroidota bacterium | reverse complement strand
ATTTTGATGCCATCGTTTTTGCGCTTAAACAAGGTAAATTCTACCATTCCAAAGCTCAGGATCTTGACCAGCTGATTGAATTAATCAATATCACAAAAGAATTGAAAAAATTCAGAGTGATCAATGTGAATGGTTTGGCACTTCATAATGCAGGCGCTACTATCGTTCAGGAATTAGGATATTCTTTAGGTATTGCCAGCGAATATATCGCTTATCTTACTGAAAAAGGGATTCCAATTCATAACATTGCCCGAAAAATGCAGTTTACACTCTCCGTTGGTACCAACTATTTTATGGAGATTGCTAAAATCAGAGCCATTAGGTTGTTATGGTCTACTATCGTAAACCAATACAACCCTGAATGTGAATGTGCCTACGAACTCAAAGTAAATACCGTAGCATCCTCTTGGAATAAAACATTGTACGATCCTTATGTGAATATCTTAAGATCTACAACAGAAGGTATGGCAGCAGCTATTGGTGGTGCAGATTCTATCGCATTGAAACCTTTTGATATGGTTTACAAACAAGAAGATGAGTTCTCTGCCAGAATCAACAGAAATATTCAAATTATCCTAAAAGAGGAATCCTATTTTGATAAAGTGGTTGACCCTTCTGCAGGTTCCTATTATATTGAAAATTTAACCAATTCTATAGCTGAACATTCATGGAAGTTATTCCAACATGTTGAGAAAGAAGGTGGTATGTTGAAACTTGTTGAAAATGGTGAAGTGAAAGCTGACATTTTAACTAGTTGTAACAAAAGAAATATGGATATTGCTACCCGTAAATACATCTTATTGGGTACAAACCAATATCCTAATGTGAATGAAATGATGCTTGACAAAATGGAAAGATCCTGTGATTCCGACTCTTCGGGCTTACAATCTTACCGTGGTGCTAAAGCATTTGAAGATTTAAGACTCGAAACCGAAAGGTTTGCTCAAAAATCTCATCGTCCGGTCGTATTTTTATTAAAAATCGGGAATCTGGCAATGAGACAAGCAAGAGCAGGCTTTATTACCAATTTCTTTGGTTGTGCCGGTTACGAAATTATTGATAATGCCGGTTTTAATACTGTCGAAGAGGGTATTAATGCCGCATTTGATGCACATGCTGATGTAATAGTGATGTGCAGTTCTGACGAAGAGTATGCTTCTCTGGGTGTTGAAGCTGCAAAAATTACCAAAGAAAAATCTGATAAAGTGCTCTTTGTAATTGCAGGTAACCCTACCGAATGCATAGAAACTCTAAAATCTGCAGGTACTGACGATTTCATTCATGTTAAAGTGAATGTATTGGAAACGCTTAAAAGATATAATGAGTTACTCCTAAATTAGAACATTGTGAAGGCTATCCACCTGTTAAAGGTAATAGTATATTTTTATTTTATTTCTCTGTGTGTAGCCTGCCGCTCCCCCCAAAAGGAGTCGGCGGGCTTCTTTTTAGAGATAACCGATTCCTATAATAGAACGGTAGTGCTTGATAAAGAGCCTGTTAGAATAATATCACTCTCACCGGCAATCACAGAAATGATTTTTCTTCTAGAGTCTGATAATAAGTTAGTGGCTGTATCTGAGTTTTGTCAATACCCACCGGAAACAAAAAAAATTCCCAAAACAGGTGGTCTCGTGCAAATTAATATTGAAAAATTACTCTCATTTAACCCTGATCTGGTTTTGATAGGATCAATTATATCTCGCTCAGATGTGGAAAAAATTGAAAAATCAGGAATTAAGATTATTGCCATCAAAGAAGAAAATAAAATTACTGGAATCTATAATGCTTTAACTCAGTTAGGGAAAATTCTGAATAAAAAAGAACTTTCTGATGATAAAATTACTGCATTTAAAAGCCAAATAGCGCAAATCAATAACCATGATATCACAACCAGGAAATCAGTTTATTATGTGGTTGGTTATGGCCCCGGAGGTGATTTTACCGCTCCTGCTTTATCACATATTCATGATATTATCGTCACAGCAGGAGGTAGAAATGTCGGGGATCAACTCAACTCATGGAGTGTGAGCCGAGAGTATCTATTTAAAGAAAATCCCGATCTTATCTTTGTTCGTAAAGAGGATTATAACCATTTTATCTCATTATACCCTTATTCTGAATTGGATGCCGTTAAAAATAATCGTGTCTATCCCATTGAATCAGGTTGGATAGATATTATTTCACCAAGAAATATACTGGCAATCCGGGAGATTCATAATAAGATCATTTTACCCTAGATAAAGTCGAAACATTTTCTTACATTTGCCAAGTAGAATCTTTTCAAAATGGAGATCATTTTTTATTATTTATAATAAGTAAATTACTGATAATCACTATTTAATAATTTTTCATATCATTTTGACATTTTTAGAATATGTCATTTTTGGTTTAAAACATTCTATTATGGATACTAAGTTACTTAAAAATCAACTCCAATTAAACTGGAAGTCGGGCTTAACCGTTGCGTTTATCAGCATCCCTTTGTCGTTAGCGTTAGCCATTGCATCCGGTGCAACCCCTGTACAAGGGATTATCACTGCATTCTGGGCCGGTCTTATAGGTGCCATATTCGGAGGAAGTCCTTTTAATATCATTGGGCCAACCGGTGCTCTATCAGGGATTTTGGTCTCATTTGCAATTACCAACGGATATAGTGTATTACCGATTATTGCAATTTTAGCCGGGATCATCATTTTAATATTTTATATTTTTAAATTTGATAAATACATCATCTTTATTCCTAGAAGTGTTGTACAAGGATTCACTTTAGGAGTCGCTTTTCTGATTGCATTTGGACAATTGGATTCCATGTTGGGGATTACCGATGTTAAAAAAGAAGAAAACATCATTAATACCATGATTGCCATATTCGCTCATTATAAAGAGATTAGATGGCCAATTTTAGGAATCTTTATTGGAAGTGTCCTCTTTATCTTTCTTTGGGACTCCAAAATTAAAAAACTCCCCGGATCTATTCTGATTGCCTTTATAGGGATTATTGGTGCCATTATACTCCAAAAAACAGGATCTTCTTTCTCTTGGGTTGTTCTTCAAGATAAATTTCCTGATATAAAACCGGTTTTCTTTGAGAATTTTTATTCCAAATTTGATCTCTCCGTTTTCTTTACTAAACAAATATGGTCTGTAGCCTTTGCAGTAGCTGTTATTGGGATTTTAGAGACTTTATTGTCGGGTCAGATTGCAAAACAGATGACCAAAGTTCCATTTAACCGTTCAAAAGAGGTTTTAGGGTTATCCATTGCCAATATTGGATCAGGACTGATGGGTGGAATCCCTGCAACGGCTGCCTTGGCTAGAACCGCATTGAATATAAAAAGTGGTGCAACCGGCAGGATATCAGGGATCATAAGTTCTGTTTTATTAGCTGTAATCGTGCTGTTTCTTCTTACATTCTTTAAATTTTTACCGATGGTGATTATCGCTGCCATTCTATTTGTGGTTGCGATTAGAATGTCGGAAGTGAAACACTTTATTAAATTGATATATAACGAGAAAGCTGCCTTTGCAATTACAACAACCGTTGCTGTGATTACGGTAATTGAAGATCCAATTACGGCTCTTTTAGTGGGTAGTTTTATCTCTTTATTGATATTCGTCAACCATGTTTCTTATGGATCAACAGAAGTTACTCTTTGGAAAGATGCCAAATTGGTCGAAACATTATTGAGCCCTGCCATTACCAAAAAAGATAAACTGGAGTCAGAACTGGTAGTTTATAAAATTACAGGAACACTAACCTATATCAATATGCCGGCTCATATTGAAACCGTGAATAAAATTGTGAATAATAAAATTGTGATTGTATCGCTCAGGAATGCTTTTTATGCAGATAGTGACGGTGTTGAGTATTTGGGTGAACTGGTAGAGATTCTAAAAACAAATAATGGAACAGTGTATCTCTCCGGTGTAAATGATCTCATCTTGAAAGCGATTCAGGATGAATCTTTCTATAAACAAAAACTAACTGAAAACAAAATATTTGACCGCACTTCAGATGCTATAAAAGAGGTGTACGGCATCTAGATTATATCATATTTTTGGCATATCTTTGCCAAAAAACAACGATATGAAAACGAAGAAAATATTGCTGACCGGTGCTTCAGGTACAGTGGGTCAGGAGATATTGAAAATTCTGGTTTTTGTGCCAGAATATGAGATTTTTATTTTTGATTTTATCCACCCAAAAAGCAGAAAGTTTTATCAGAAATTTGGGAAAAGAATACAATTAATACATGGAGACATCTCTTCCATTGAAGATGTCAATAAAATTCCGGATCATATTGATATCGTTTTTCATACGGCAGCGATCATTCCACCAAAAGCTGATCTCAATCCTGAACGGACTCATCAGGTTAATGTTCTAGGGACTAAATATCTGATCCAACACATGGAGAAAGGATCCCCTAATGCCTTTTTCCTATATAGCTCTTCTGTTTCTGTATATGGAGATCGAGTGGAAAATCCAAATATTTCCGTTCAAGATCCGGTTCATATTAGTGATGGTGACTTTTATGGTAAATCTAAATTAGAAGCAGAAGACATTGTCCAAAAATCAAATTTGAAATGGACAATCTTTAGATTAACTGCAATTATGAAAAATCATAAGATTTCTAAACTGATGTTTCATATGCCGTTGGAAACATGTATTGAGATTTGTACCCCTGAAGATACTGCCAGAGCATTTGTGAATGCAATCAATCATGAAGAAGATCTGAAATTCAGAATATTCAATCTCGGGGGTGGGGATACCTGTTGTATCTCATACAAAGATTTTCTTGAAAAATCTTTTGAATTGTTCGGTTTAGGCCGCTTTAATTTCCCAAAATACGCCTTTGCTGAAAAGAATTTTCATTGTGGGAAAATGATGGATGGTGAAGATCTTGAAAAAATAGTGCACTTTAGAAACGACTCCATTGAATCCTATTTCATTAAGACCGCCCATTCCATCTCCCCACTAAAACGATTCCTTACAAAACCATTACGTCAATTGATTAAAAAACGATTACTCTCCAAATCTGAACCATATCATGCATATCGAAAGAAAAACCAAAAGGAAATGGAACATTTTTTTAAATCAATCCCCTCAAAAAACAAAGATTTCATAAAAAATCTTAAAAGTAAATAAAATTCAAAATATCGTTGTTTGAACATTTAACTTTTGACTATATTTGCAATCCAAATATTATTGGATTAGAAAAACTATTAAAAAATTATAACAACATGAAAAAATTAATCATCATTTTATTTGCAATTGGCGTTCTTGTGTCATGCAATTCTAAAAAAGAGGAAACTCCTGTGGAAGCAACTGCTCCTGTTACCTTAGAAGCTGATGTTGAACAAGCTTTACAGAAAAACATTGAACTTAATGAAGAAGTAACCAACTTAGATCAAGAATTAGAAACTATTATTAACGAATAAAACCAAAAATTGATATGAAAAGAATTATTTTACTGGCAACGGCAGCACTCCTTTCTTTTGCAATTAGTGCACAAACTCCTGCTAAAAATACAGACAAAAAGAAATCTGTTAAAACTGAAGTAAAACAAGAAACCAAAGCAACTGATCACAAATGTGCTGAACATAAAGGAGACCATAACTGTAAAGGAAAAACCGATGCAAAAGGTTGTTGCGATAAAGGAAAAGATAAGAAGAATTGTGCCGACCACAAAGGGGATCACAAATGTGCTGATAAAGGTAAAGATCATAAATGTGCTGATCACAAAGGGGATCACAAATGTGCCGATAAAGGTAAAGATCATAAATGTTGCAAAGAAGGTGAACCAAAAGGGGATCATAAATGTTGCAAAGATGGTGAACATAAAGGAAACGCATACGGACATTGTAAAGATGGCCAAACAGGCCGCGAATTTGGACAGCAACGCGCTCAAGCTGCTAAAAATAAAGTAGAAAAAGAAAAAGTGGTGAAAGAAGTTGCTACTGAGGTTGATCAAAAAGTAGTAAATACTAAAACTAAAGTTCAAGAAGCCCGTACAGCTGTTGAAACGAAATACAAGAAAAAACAAATCACTAAAGCTCAATACGAAGAAAAAATGAAACGTATTGACGAAATTGAAAAAGATGTTCAAAGAATTGAGACTGAACGTCAAGCTACTGATAAAGTAATCAAAGCTAAAGTTTCTTAATCATTGTTTTAAGATAAAATGGAGTGGCCTTGAAGAGATTTGAGGCCACTTTTTTTGTACCTTTGCCACACCAAATTTATACTATTGATCTTTTACAACTTGTTAATTATATGATGTTTACTTATGCTAAAGATTGGAATTGATATCGGATCTACTACCATAAAAGGTGTTGTAATTGATCAGGATTTAAAATTATTTTATTCAAAATATTTACGTCATAATACTTTAGTCAAAGAGACTCTGATCTCTTTATTATCGAGAATAGATGCCAAATTTGAAAACCAACCATTCCAAATCGCTTTTACCGGTTCAGCCGGGATGGGAATTGCTGAAAAGTCCAATTCTTTATTTTTTCAGGAGATTATTGCGGCTTCTAATTTACTGAAAAATAAATATCCATCCGTAAATACACTCCTCGATATTGGTGGGGAAGACGCTAAACTTGTTCTGTTTGATCATACTACCAATCCTGATTTTAGAATGAACGGGAATTGTGCCGGTGGTACTGGTGCCTATATTGATCAAATGGCAGCACTTCTTAATCTTTCTATTGATGAACTGAATAATCTGGCAGCTCAATCTACAAAAATATATCCCATTGCTTCCAGATGTGGCGTATTCGCTAAAACAGATGTGCAAAACCTGATCAGCCGCAAAATCGAAACAGCAGATATCGCCAGTTCCATTTTTGAAGCAGTTGCGAATCAAACAGTGAATGCTTTAGCCAAAGGCTCCTTATTAAAACCTCATATCTTAATGTGTGGCGGACCACTCTCTTTTATCCCTGAACTAAGATCCTCTTTTGCTAAAGTTTTGAAAATTAATAAGAATGAGATTGTTCTACCAGATCATGGGGAACTGTTTGTCGCTATCGGAACTGCCTTCTCCATTCCTGAAAATCATCCTGTAACTTCATTAAAACAACTCATTGCAACTATTTCATCACAGAATCTGGTCAATACCCAAAATAATAATCTGATCTCTTTATTTGAAAACAGAACAGATTTTGAACAATGGAATAATCAAAAAAACCTCATTCGTATACCTACCAATCAAATAAATAACGCAAAAGAACTCTTTATTGGTATCGATTCCGGTTCAACAACTACTAAAATTGTTGCTCTTAACGAAAATAGAGAATTAGTTTATCAATTTTATGCGCACAATAATGGGGATCCTTTAAGAACCGTTATTCAAGGACTCATTAAAATGATGGATCAGTTCGATTATCAGTCGATTCCGATTGTATCCTCAGCTGTTACCGGTTACGGGGAGGACTTGATTAAGAAAGGTCTTGGGATAGATTTCGGAATTGTGGAAACAGTGGCTCACTCTATTGCAGCGCATCAAATGGACCCAAATGTCTCTTTTATTTTAGACATTGGCGGGCAAGATATGAAAGCTATTTTTGTTCAGAATGGGGTGATCTCTAATATTGAAATCAATGAGGCCTGCTCTTCCGGGTGTGGTACTTTTATTGAAGGATTTGCCAATACGCTAGGTTATTCCGCTGCTCAATTTGCTGATTTGGCCATTGATTCTTCCGCCCCTTATGATCTGGGTTCCAGATGTACGGTTTTTATGAATTCTAAAGTGAAACAAGCGCTTAGAGATGGCGCTAGTGTAGCTGATCTGTCTGCCGGTTTGGCCTATTCTGTTATTAAAAATTGCCTTAATAAAGTGATGCGTTTGCAAACCTATGATTCTTTAGGTAGTTCAATCGTCGTTCAGGGAGGCACCTTTAAAAATAATGCCGTGCTGAGAAGTCTGGAGATCCTTACGGAAAAGAGAGTCTCCATCTCTGACTACCCTGAATTAATGGGCGCTTATGGCTCTGCGATTTATGCTGCCCAAAACCAAAATCTAATCCATCAATCAGGTTTTATAGGATTTCAGAACATTAAGGAGAATCAATTGCTTCAAAATGAGCGTATTACTTGTAAAGGGTGCACCAATCATTGCGTGATTACAGAATACCTGTTTTTAAATGGAGCAATTTGCTATGCCGGTAATAAATGTGAAAAAATCTATACCAATAATAGTGTTGAAACAGAAAAAGGGGAAAATATTTTTGAACATAAATGGAAACTCTATAAAAGAAATACAACACCACAAAAGAGCGAAACGAAGCTGAAAATAGGTTTACCTATGATCCTTAATATGTACGAAAACTACCATTTCTGGAAGACACTATTTTCTGAATGTGGTTTTGACGTCATTACATCTGATGAAAGTACCCAGAAACTCTACAAAAAAGGGATTGGTGGGGCGATGTCAGATAATATCTGTTTCCCGGCTAAAGTATCTCATGGACATATAATTAACCTTTTTGAGAAAAAAGTGGATCGGATTTTCCTTCCAATTGTGGTGTATGAGAAAAAAAGATATCAAAATAGTACCAATAGTTTCAATTGTCCGGTTGTTACGGGATATCCTGAAATTTTAAAGAGTAGTTCTGCACAAATTTCCAATAATCATGTTCAGATTGACTCCATCCCCATCAATTTTAACAATGAAAAACTGTTAAAACGGAGTTGTAAATCCTATTTGAAGCAATTGGGAGTCAATCAGAAGGCGATAAATCAGGCATTTACTAAAGCACTCCTGGCACAGGATCAATTTAAAAATGATCTGTTGCATTTCAATAAAGAGGTTCTGTTACATGCCCAAAAATCGAATAAACCGATTGTGATGGTGGCGGGCCATCCTTACCATACCGATCCACTCATTCACCAAAAGGTTTCCAATATTTTATCTGATATGGGCGCATTTGTGATCAATGAGGAGATCACTTTAGAATACTCTCATGAGGGTTTTGATTCTTATTTCACCATTTCGCAGTGGGAATATACCAATCGGATTTTGCATGCAGTGAAATGGGTGAGTGAACAATCTCTTCCGATTGCTGTGGTGCAGCTCAATTCCTTTGGATGTGGCCTCGATTCGATTATTTTGGGTGAAATAAAAGAGTTGGTGAATCAGAAACAGATTCCCTACGCATGGGTGAGAATTGATGAAATCTCTAGTCCGGGTTCTATAAAACTACGACTCAGATCTCTTGTTGAATCAATGAAAATGAGGGACGTTGATATCGATTATTCAGAAATAGAATTTGAAAAACCTCAATTAGCCATTTTTGAGAAGAAGGATCAGTATAAAACGATTTTATTTCCCTGGTTTTCAGATTTTTATTCCCCTTTAGCACCTACACTTGCCAAACAAATTGGTTACAACTTTGAAAATTTGCCCCCTTCAGATCAAACCTCTATTGATTTGGGCTTAAAATATGCCAATAATGAGATCTGTTATCCGGCCACTTTAGTGGTGGGTGATATCATCAAAGGGCTACAAAGTGGAAGATATGACCTGAATAATGTGGCCATTGGAATCACCCAAACCGGAGGACAGTGTAGAGCAACCAATTATTTGTCGCTGATTAAAAGAGCGATCTCTAATGCCGGTTATGAAAATGTTCCGGTGATTGGACTGGGGAGTCCTGATGCGATTTTTAATTTGCAACCCGGCTTTCAACCCGACTGGCTCAAGATTATCATTCCCACTTTTAAAGCGTTGCTTTTTGCCGATGCTATCTCTCAGATGTATTACGCTACAGCTTCCAGAGAAGAGACAAATA
>JAEWUL010000082.1 GCA_023459435.1 Bacteroidota bacterium | reverse complement strand
CACATTCACAATCTGAGCATTACTCAATACAAAATACTCACAACCTGTTACTTTTAGATCAAAGTTGCTTAAATCAATAGTCGCATAATGGGTTTTAGATTCCAAGACAATATTATCATAATCCTTTCTACCCACATCATTATTTAGATATTGTGTTAATTTTTTTCTATAGATAATCTGATCATTATTCACATCATATTCAATAAATCCCTGTGCTGAGAGTTCAATCAACAGATTCTTGATATCAATTTCTGAAGCTCTGAAATAGTGCACTACTTGTTGTAATCTTAAGGGTTGAAAATCATTAGAATTATACATTTCGTATAGGGTAATCATAGGATGAGTTTCATTAAACCCTTGTAATTTCCTCATTTTACCCTCTTCAAAATAGTTCTGGGATTCAAAAATGGCCTTACTCTCATTACTATTTCCAACTAACGGTTTGATCTCTATTGTTTTTAAATCGGTTTTCCAGAAAATAGCTTCAGCAGTGATCTCCATTTTATGATAGGTATCAAAAAACGGGGCTCTTCCCACTCCATATTTGGGACGAGAAACCACCAGTTCCTTGGTATCTTCTGAATATTTAAAATTAGCAGAAGGATGAAAAATGGAATCTTGGTCAATATAGATACTCACTCTTGCATCGTTAGCCAGCACAGATCCGGGTCTGAACAGATAACTATACGATTCTACAGAAATAATCCGAACTCCATCTTCTTGTCTTACAAATAGTTTTGCTAAATTTGTACCATCAGAAGAACCTTGAATAGAGGCACCCCTTAGCTGAAAACCACCAATATAATCCACGTTTTTATAGATATTGGGGATCGACATATAGTTATCATAACTTTTAAAATTGGGGTAGAGGGCCGCCTCTTCGGTTGTAGCAACCCCTGCTTTATCTTCAAGAACACCAGCAATTGGTTGAGCGAATAAACGGGGATAGTACAGCATTGCATTTTCCACTCTCACTTTAGGAAATCTTACGTCCAGCTGATACGATTCAAAAGTGGCCTTTACATTACCATATCCGGCTCTTTCCCAGTTGATCTCCCCTTTTTTACCGATCCACTTTAAAGTAGAAGGATAATAGACACCTGACGTTTCATAGATCACGACGCTATCCTGTTTGGAACACCCCACCAAATCAATCCCTTCAAAAGTGATAAAAGGTTCATTTTCAACGCCAATATTGGAAGCAGATCCGTACACTACCCACTTGGCATTCTGTTCTTTTGCGATTATATTAAAACTAAAAAAATTCAGATAGCTATCCATCAACAAATGGAAAGAACTTTGATCCTTATCGATATGATATTTCACCATTTTCGCCCATTCCTGATACTGATCTGAGAGTTCATGGGTCACAAAAATGGAATACACCCCAATCACATCTTCAAAATGGGGAAATGGACGCATCCTTTTCTTCAACATCGCATTGGCTACGTCAATAAAAGAGAGCTGCATTTCATGAGAATTAAACGGATTGTTCCAAAAAACAGTAAACTGCTCTACCAGTTTTTTTGCTTCAGTTTGTTTCTCTTTAGGCAAAGTCTCCATAAACTGTTCCATCTCTAAAATGGTAACGGAAGGGTTCTCTGAAAAAGAATTAAAACGTTGTGCCTGAGAACTAAAAAAGAACAACAAAAAGGCGCATAACAAGAAAAAGCGGTTCATATAAAAATGGTAGGTTTATGATGCAAAAATACTATTTTTTGCAATGAAGTTACAAATAACACATCAAAACAACGTAAAACTTCTGGAAAAATTGTTATTAATTTCAAATTTATAACACTGATTTTCTGTTACTTACAAATATAATTATGATTGTTGAAAAAAAAAAAAAAAAACATACAACTTGGTTAAAAAATGACTATATTTGACGGTTGAAACATTTTGTATATATTAACGTATAATATTGGTGTTCTGAATTTTGACAATAATTAACCAAATGTATAATTAAACCTCGTTATTATGAAAAGAATTTTTACTTTATTTCTTTTGCTGACGTTTCTCTTTACTGCTTTTAGTCAGCAAAGTAATTGTCCTCCAACGGTTACGCACAATGGTGTAACGTATCAAACCATTTGGATGGGGGGTAACTGTTGGATGAAAGAGAACTTACGTTCCACTCAGTTTGGGACACAATCCAATGTTACTGATTTGTATCCCGGATTAACACCAACCTATATGGTATACCCTGGAGCACCACTCTCGATGGGATACCTTTACACCTGGTATTCTGCTGTTGGTTTGCCAGAAGGAAGCCTCGATACACCTCCAACTGCAATCAGTGAACGTGTTCAGGGGATTTGTCCAAATGAATGGGCTATTCCAAGTGCAGCACAATTACAGGCCTTGATCAATGCCGGAGAAACACGTGCAGGGGTTCAATCCTATTGGACTTTCAACAACGGTTTTATCCCAGCAGGCCCTTATAACTTTTCAATGGTACCTTCCGGTTTTTACAATGCCCGTTTTGGTCAATTTGCTGAATTGAACCATGTGGGTTATATC
>JAEWUL010000081.1 GCA_023459435.1 Bacteroidota bacterium | reverse complement strand
CCTCAAGGCGATTCCTTCTGTTCAGATATTAGATATCACCCATGCCATTGAGATGTTTATGATTGATCAGGCTGCTTTTATTTCTAAAGTAAGCTACCCCCATTTCCCAAAAGAGACAATCCATTTTATATTAAACGGAAATACCTTTTCCAAATCGATCAAACCAATTGCGATGAAATTTGATGACCATTGGTTTGTTGGAGAAGATACCGGAATTTTTCAACTGATTCTGGATGAACATTTTCCTACAGCATTGTATCAATATCCAGGTGATGAGTTACTTCCTTCTACAGAAAAGATGATTGTGATGGCCAACTGGATTCTAAGTGGGGTCATGGATCAAAATGGAACTGAGATCTCCAGTCTGAAACCAGCTAGAGTGAGTCAACCCTATTTCAACAAAACTGAAAAAATGATCAGAGGGGAGATTGTTTATATTGACTCATACTGCAATGCCATAACCAATATTCCCAATACCATTTTTCAAGAATTTTACAATGGAAGCTTTTCAGCAACTGTTTCATCTTCAAAGCATCTTAAAATAACCCGAAAACACGATTTTTACAATGCAAATGAACGAGAAGTGTATCTATTGTTAAACCGATTGGGATATATAGAGATTACCCTTTTTCATGGTCATATTGCCATTCTTGGAGACCTGAAAGTTAAAGACGTTGTTGAAATTAAATTTACATAATACCATGACATTAAACACATTAACAGCAATATCCCCTTTAGATGGCAGATATTTCAAACAAGTAGAATCGTTAACTGAATATTTTTCAGAGTTTGCCCTGATTAAAGCCAGAGTGATTATCGAGGTGGAATATTTCATTGCTCTTTGTGAACTTCCCTTGCCACAACTGAAAAACTGCCCCCATTCCTGTTTTGAATCATTAAGAGCTATTTATACTGATTTCTCAGAAGCTGATGCTCTGCGAATTAAAGAGATTGAAAAAACAACCAACCACGATGTTAAAGCTGTTGAATATTTTCTAAAAGAACAATTTGAGAAGCTATATCTTTCTGATTATAAAGAGTTTATCCATTTCGGACTCACCTCACAAGACATCAATAATACTGCGACTCCACTCCTTATGAAAAATTTTCATGAACAGGTGTATTTGGTGCAACTTCAAAAAGTGAGCGAAACATTCCTGAGCAAAGCAAAGGAGTGGATCGATGTTCCATTGCTGGCACACACCCATGGACAGCCTGCCTCCCCCACTACAATGGGGAAAGAGTGGTATGTCTTTTATGAAAGACTGGAAAATCAAAAACAGTTATTATCCCAAATCCCTTTTTGCGGCAAGTTTGGTGGAGCTACGGGAAACTTAAATGCCCATTATATCGCTTATCCGGAATTCGACTGGATCGATTTTGGAAATCAATTTCTAAAAAAACTGGGATTGGTGAGACTGCAAACCACCACTCAGATTGAGCATTATGATCATGTTGCCGCCTATTTTGACACATTAAAAAGAATAAACAACATATTCCTGGATTTTGATCGTGATATATGGACTTATATTTCTATGGAGTATTTCAAACAAAAGGTGCAAGCCAACGAAGTGGGATCATCTGCCATGCCACATAAAGTGAATCCAATAGACTTTGAAAACTCAGAAGGAAATATCTGTATTGCCAATGCCCTTTTCGAAGGTTTAGCTGCGAAACTTCCTGTTTCCAGGTTACAAAGAGACCTCACAGACAGTACTGTTACCCGAAATATTGGAGTTCCTTTGGGTCACTCGTTAATAGCAATGATTGCGATGTTACGGGGGATCAACAAGTTGGTGTTAAATAATGATGCTATTCAGGCAGATCTTGAAAAGAACTGGGCGGTAGTTGCTGAAGCCATTCAAACTGTATTAAGAAGAGAACAATATCCACAACCTTATGAAGCCCTCAAAGCATTAACCCGTGGAAAAGGGATGATGAATAAAGAGATTATTCATGAATTTATCGATTCTCTTGAGGTTGCTGATTCTGTAAAAAATGAATTAAAGAGGATTACCCCTCAAAACTATACCGGTATTTCTCCCAAATGGGAATAGGAATCCTTATTTAAACAGGGTTGTTTTGTACTTTTCTTTTGGCTAAAGAGAAAAAAACCCCGATAAAAGAGAGTATCGAAAAGATGATAAATACAGTTCGGGTACTATTCATAAAATCGGACATATTCGTTGGATTAATTTTCTGATTCCCCAGAAAAAGATGCATCGATAACGAGGCTATAGCCATACTGAACATCATTCCGGTTGATCTCATCGTGGCTAAAATAGCAGAAGCAGTTCCGTATATCTTTTTATCCACTGAACTCATAACGACATTGGTATTTGGTGACGAAAACAACCCGAACCCAAACCCCAAAACAGCTAATCCGATTACAATAAAGAGCAAGGAACTATTTTGGTGGATAAAAGTAAGTGTAAATAGCCCTAACATGCTGATTGCCATTCCAATGGCTGCCAGATATCTTGGGTTCTTTCTATCAGAAAGACGTCCGGAAAAGGATGCGACCAGGGCCATCATGACTGGTTGTGCGATTAATACCAACCCTGCTTTGTAGGCATCTAAGCCCATTACAAACTGTAAGTATAGACTCAACATAAATGTGATGGCAAAAGTAGAAGCGTAATTGATCAGGGCAGAGATATTGGAAAGTGTAAACACTCGGTTTTCTGCAAAAAGTCTCACATTTAGAACAGGAGTTTCCGTTTTAAGTTCAACCCAAACGAATACGCCCAAACCTATAAGCCCTAGAAGAGTTAAAACAATCGCATTGGGAACTGGAAGTTTAGAAAATCCATACATCAAAAAGGAGATCGCTATCATAAAAATGGCAGAGCCCCAGTAATCAAATCGCTCCTTAACTTCAGTGCTTTTCTCCTTAGGCACTTTTGTCATAAGAACTATTGTGATCATAAGGCTTAAAACTGAGATGATATAAAAGATGCTGCGCCATCCTAGTGTATCTGTAAGGAAACCACCAATAATGGGAGCCAGTGAGGAACCTACATATACGGAAGATACATTCAACCCTATCACTTTTCCCCGTTGTTCCGGTGGATAGGATGAGATGATCAATGCCATA
>JAEWUL010000080.1 GCA_023459435.1 Bacteroidota bacterium | reverse complement strand
ATGTTTCAATGTAGTCTACATTGGCTGTATTTCCTCCAACATTTAACCATGGATACTTTTTATCTCTTACATATTTCTTCCATCTTTCCAAATCGGAGTCACTACCCACAGCATAAACATCAAAATTACGCTTCCCAATCGTTTCTAATGAATCATAAACTGCTTTCATTTTTTCGGATTCAGTCTGACAAGTGTGACAGGTTGGGTCATAAAACCAAAGTATCACATACGGTTTTGTTAAACTGTATGAAGAGTGCCATTTGGAATAATCGGTTGTCAGGGATGTATCGGGCATGATTAATTCAACAGATCTCTTTCCAATTAGCAGAGGCTCCATACTCTTAATTCTTCGTTCATATTTTCCGATGGTCTCTTCATCCATCCATTTGCATTTTCCTTTGAGTTGGTTCTCTTTGGCAATATGAACAAAAACAGCATCATGACCTATAACCTTGCTGGATTCAAACTGATAAGAGAGCCATTCGATAAAATACCGATACATCAAACTGTCAGATTCCACTTTTTTTAACACCATATCCACATATTTGTTGATTGTATCTGATTCATACATACCTAAAATTTTATTAAAATAATCTTTCATTTTAGGTTCAAGTGACGGCAAATAAAGAAACCTGTTGTCAGTTAAGTCAAAATTATCCCAAAAATGTGTTCTATAATAGATCGATTGGAAATTGGAGTCTATTGATCCATTTGGTAAAACAGGTGGATCCGGTACGTTAATGTACTGATACGATTTCTGTAATTTTGAAAATAGAAAAGTAGGGTTCTGGTCAATTAAATCCTTAATGAAAAGTTCCATCTCTTTGTTGATCTCTTTCATTTTTTCGGTATAGTAATCGACACTATCTTTATTCCCATTTTCAAATTCTTTTAATTTTTCAGAATACAATCGAACCTCTTGTTGAGCTCTAACCGTTTTTCTCTGGAAGCGTAACATCTCAGAATTCTCGGGAGATCCTTCCACTCTGAAATTTCTCACATCTCCAATGGTATCTAAGAAATATTTAAAGTGTTGTTCACCATCAACAATAAAATTGACATACGGTTTTTTGGCTTCTGATACCACGGTATACAACCCCTCTTCTATCCGTTCTGGTCCTGCAAACATAAAAACACCACGTCCATCGTTTTTTGCTGAATCTCTTAATAATAGTTTTTCGCGATAATGTATAGCCAGATAGACATAATTATCCTGAGCGTAATCAATCTTAAAGACCATTTTATGCCCCGGTTTAGGTTGAATGGTTTTAACTCTTTGACCATGTAGGGGAAGCACTGAAATCCCTGATAAAATCATCATGAATAGTAAAACTATTTTTTTCATTCTTTTTATTATTAAGTTCATTTATTTCTTTAAATTTTCAAAAATCTGTTCCAGTTTCGTTAACGGAAACTGACGTGCTTTTATTTCATGTTTTTTATCAATAACAAAGATTCCCGGGGTAGCCAGTAAATCAAAATAATCAATAAAATCATAATTAGGATCTCCCATTGCATAGCTCAAATTAATCCAATCCATCTGGTTGGTTTGAATAAATTTAACCCATCTATCATAATCATCTGTCACTGAAATGGCAATCACTTCAAAATTATATTGGATATGGTATCTCTTGTAGAAATCATATAAAACGGGGGTCTCATGCAAACAATGTTCACAATCAGGATCCCAAAACCATATGATCACATAATCACATCCGAGCTGATCACTTGAAATTACATTTTTATAAAAATCATATCCCTCAATAGGATCAATCAAATGACCAGGTAATGTTCTTCTCTTTCTTTCTACAATATTGCTGAAAATTCTTTGATCTGAATCTGAAAAAATATTCCATTGATCCTGTTCTGGATGATAGTATTGATCATACAGATACACAAATATTGGATCGAATTTTGGATTATTGTAAAGATATAGTTGCATCACTTTTTTAAGATAAAAAAATTGTGTTTCCAGACCTATTGGACGAGAATTGGTGTCAATTGTTCTACTGAAAAAAAGATCAATATACTGAACACAATCTACTTCTTCAGGTGACATCGAATCAAAAAGTGATACAAAATAGTATTCCACATCCAATTTCAATGGGGTTCTTAACAATCTTGGATCTTGAAGATGTATCTGATCAAAATGGTGATCCAGTATGAGTTGATTGATATGATCAAATGTCAATGTATCAAAACCAGATAAAATATCATCAAAATGGATGTTAAAGTCTTGTATATGTTTCGCTCTTACATAATTTGACAGAAAAGTATCTGGTGATGTATCGATAAAAGGAGAGATATCTTCCTGATAAATAACTGCTTTTTGATATTCAAAAAAAACTATATTCTCGTTGTTTTTGGTTATTTTTTGATATTGTAATGGATTGGTTTGCTGGGTTACAATTTCTAATTTTCGTGAAGCACTGATCATAATATCAAAAAGATAGATCTGGGTGTTTGAGATTAAAGAGTAAATCCCTTCCTCAACCTGGTCCTTTTTTGAAAAAACGAAGGTCCCTTTTTTGGAGTAACTACTGTCTAAAATAAAAGATTCACCACCATAGTACCCTAAAAGATAAAGTTGATTAAAAGTTGCATCTTTAACTTCAATTTTAATTTGATATCCTTTCGTTTCGGAAGAGAATCCTATAACCAGTGAAAAAACGGAGCAAAAGAGAACAATCAGTTTTTTATTCATATCATTGTTGTTTAATAATCTTACTAGTATATAAGATTGTTTTTTGATTGAAAAGTTTAACTAAATATATTCCATTTGAGTAATCTGAAAGGTCAATCTGGATATTTGGATCATTCACTTTTTGAGTTAAAATCAGCTTTCCATTCATTTCAAACAACTGTATATGTGTTACTTCCTGATAATCTCTCATTTTCAAATACACTTTGTCTTTTGTTGGATTTGGATACCACTGGAAATCTTCTTTTTCTGAAACCTCATCAATATTTACAGTAGACTGTATCATTAATGTAGCTGGAGAAGAGGCCCCACATTCGTTCAATCCATAAACTGAAATCGTTCCGGTTCCGGGGTTGTTAACCGTTAAATTTGTGGAATTTGTAGATGATCCAGATAAACTCCATGTGGGATTGTTAATGAGCCATTCGTATGATGTTGCATATTGTGTATTGGTAATCATGTATGTATAGTTACCTGAAACATTAATCACAGCCGGTCCTGAAATCTGCTGAGTAATTACCGGTTTTGGTTTCACTGTTAATGTGAGTTTAATGATACTATCACAGCCAAATTGGGATTGATAGTTATTGTAAAACGTAAATTCTCCAGGAACATTTTGCACAGGAACAATAAAACCTTGTCCATTGTATGATTGTCCCTGACAGATTTGTGCTACTTTTTGTGTGAGATAAGTTGGTCTGACCACAACTTCTGCCGAAGTGGTAGATGTGCAACCAATACTATTTGTAACCGTTACGTAATAAATTGTGTTATTAATGGGTGAAACAGAAATTTGAGGAGTAGTCTCTGTTGTGCTCCATAAGTAAGTATTACCGCCGGATGCTGTCAAAAAAGTATTTTCTCCATTACAAATTTCCAGATCTCCATTTATAATTATTGTTGGGGAACTCAGTATGGTAACAGATGTGGATGTTGTTGCAGTGCATCCTAGAGTATTAGTAACAGTAACTGTATAAACTCCTTCTGTGCCCACATTAATGGAAGGGTTATTGGAATCGTTACTCCAATGGAATTCAACACCTCCTCCGGCGGTAAGCGTTGTGGTTGTTCCGTTACATATTGAGATCGGATCTGAAATGGTCGGAATTGGATTTGGGATTACATCAATATAGGTATGTGTTGATGCACTACAGCCATTTGATGTGACGGTTACACTATATAAACCGGATTGATTAACCACATATTGTGAGCCTGTTGACTCATCATTCCACATATAGCTTTCACCTCCAGCAGCAGTTAATGTCAGTGATGAACCTGAACATAACTGAGTTCCTCCATAAAGTTGTGGTACTGGAAGTGGAATGATGGTTATGGGTTTTGATACAACGGTTTGACATCCAAAGTTATTAGTAACTGTGCAGGAATAGGATCCTGATTGGGAAGGATTTATAGTAATTGTAGGAGTTGTAGCACTATTGCTCCATAAGTAGGAGATCCCTCCCGATGCTTCTAACTGTGTTGAGTTCCCTTCACAAAGAGATCCGTTACCTGTTATTTCAGCTGTTGGGATAGGGTTTACTAAAAGTGGGACGGAACTGGTTGCAGTACATCCCATTGAATTAGTAGCTGTTACTGTATATGTTCCTGAAACAGTAGCCGATATGGTAGTACCATTGACACCTGTTGACCATTGGTAACTATTGCCTCCGGAAGCTGAAATAATAGCTGTTTCTCCTTGACAAA
>JAEWUL010000079.1 GCA_023459435.1 Bacteroidota bacterium | reverse complement strand
AAAGAGAGCGCTGAGCACTCTCTTCACATTTATTTATTAATAAAAAATAGTATTAATCTTCGTCGGTTTGAGATTCTTCGTAAGCTTTTAACAAGGCCGATTGTACGTCGGACGGCACTTGTTGATATTCGGCAAATTTCATTCCATAAGACGCGCGCCCTGAAGTGATGGAACTCAACGTTGTTGAATATTTATTCATCTCTGCCAATGGAATTTTGGCGCGGATGATTTGGAATTCACCATCGCTGTCCATACCCATGACAACCCCTCTACGTCCCTGTAGATCCGTCATTACATCCCCCATTCTATCAGATGGAACAAAAACTTCTACATCATAAATAGGTTCCAAAATCTTGGGTCCTGCGTTTTTAAATGCTTCACGGAAAGCATTACGTCCGGCAAGTTTAAATGCCATTTCGTTAGAGTCAACGGGGTGCATTTTACCATCATAAATATTGATCACGATATCACGGGCATAAGAACCTGTAAGAGGTCCCTCTTCAATTCTTTCGTTGATCCCTTTCAGGATTGCAGGCATAAAACGTGCATCAATAGCACCACCTACAATACACGTATTGAAAATTAATTTTCCACCCCAAGGTAAGTCATAAACATCGGTACCACGGATTGGATATTTGGTTTGATTTGGCATTCCTTCGTAGTAAGGCTCTATCATCATGTGAACTTCACCAAACTGACCGGCACCACCCGATTGTTTTTTATGACGATACATCGCTTCTGCTGATTTTGTGATCGTTTCACGATAAGGGATTTTTGGAGCATAGTACTCCACTTCAATCTTATTTAATTTTTCAATCATCCATTTGATGATATTCAAATGTTGTTCTCCCTGACCGGAGATGATCACTTGTTTAAGCTCTTTTGATTGTTCCGACAAGAATGTGAGGTCTGTTTTGCGGAATTCATTTAAAATAGCTCCTAATTTTTCGTCATCAGCATTATTTTTTGCTCTTACTGCTGTGCGGAATTTTGGTTCAGGATAATTGGTAGGAATTATGGTTTCATCTCCTGATTTAACCAATGTTTGAGCAGATTGAGTCCCTTTTAATTTAATGGTAGCAACAATATCTCCAGCCACAGCTTTTTCCACTTTTTCTCTATTTTTACCTGCCACGCATAATAGTTGGGATATTCTTTCCTTCACATTAGAAGAGTTATTAACCATATCCATTGCTTCAGTGATCTCACCACCATACACTTTCATGATAGAAAGTTCTCCGATGTGTTGTTCTATAGATGTTTTGAATACATACGCTGTAGGGGTATCAGATGTTTTACATGAGAGTGTTTTACCTGAAACAGTTTGAACACCAGGCATTTCATCAGGAGAAGGACAACTACCTTTGATGATATCCATCATACGGGTAATACCTTGATCTGTTTTTGAAGCAATACAGATTACAGGGAATGTACCTCTGTTGATAATTCCCAATTTCAAACCTCTTGCCATCTCTACTTCTGTAAGAGTTCCCTCTTCAAAGAATTTATCCATTAAAGCTTCATCGTTTTCTGCTGCTGCTTCTACTAGAGCATTATACATTTCATCTGCTTTATCTTTTTCTGATGCAGGAATCTCTTCCACGATCATTTTTCCGCCACCAAGAGGAAATTTAATAAGTTTCATTTGAAGAAGATCGATAACACTGTCAAAGCCGATACCTGCATTAACAGGATATTGGAAAGGCATTACACTATTTCCAAAATAATGTTTCAATTGACGAACGGTTTCATCAAAGTTTGCTTTTTCATGATCCAGTTGGTTAACAACAAAAAATACTGGAACGTTCATTTTTTTTGTCCATCTCCATTGGATTTCAGCACCAACATCCACACCATTTTGAGCATTAATCACCATCATTGCGGTATCAGCCACTCTCAATGAACCAATAACTTCTCCAATAAAGTCGTCAAAACCAGGACAATCAATCATATTGATTTTACAACCATCGTGTTCTGCATACATCACTGTAGCCTGGATAGACTGTTGTCTTTCCAACTCTACATCACGATAATCTGAGATTGTATTTTTATCTTCTACTGATCCTCTTCTGCTAATCACTCCGCCATGAAAAGCGATAGCTTCGGCTAGAGTTGTTTTTCCAACACGGTTACCTCCAATAAGGGCAACATTTCTAATTTCTTTGGTTTGATAAACTTTCATTGTGGTTCTAAAATTATGATTAAATATATTATATTTTAAATTGAGGCCGCAAATATAGTGAAAAAATCTGTATTTTTCTACCCCCTTTTTTGAGTTTAATATTTCACCAGTTTTTTTACAACTGTTTGTCTTTTAGAATTTTGTATTTTTACAATATAGAAAGAAGGGGGGAAATCGAAAGATTCCTGAAGAACAGAATTTCCTGATTCCAGATATTTTTGGATTTTTTTGATCCCTTTACCATTTACAGAATAGATTTCAATGGTATAATAATCTGGTTGATCGATTTGTAACTCAATGGTTAATAACTCCTCTACGGGATTGTATACCTGAACTAAAAAGGGTTCTTCATAATCTTGAACAGAAACGGTGTTATCAATAAACAGATCCATTATAACAGGAAGATGATCTGAGAAATTATATAATGCGAATACAATAGAATCCGGAACAGAACTATTGGCAGGATTTTGAATATTTCCGTTAAATCTATTGCCATCTTGTCCGAGTGCCTTGTATGAACTATTAATCGATTTTACTTTTTTACTCCCAAAATAAACGTAGGGAGAAACCAAAATAAAGTCGAAACGATCGTCCATTCCTCCCGTTGAAAAACATCCGTTGTCGGATGAAGTATGGGTAGATTGGGTGTGGATCTCTGCAAACTGAGAGGAGTTATTCCAGTTTCCCGGTTGATTGATTGGATCATAGAATCGATACATGGTATTGGAATAGTTCACTAAATTTTGGTATGCTATTTCTGAAGAGCTATATAGATTGAAGTCTCCACAAAAGATATAATTATCTGCTATTCCAATCTGTTCCAGTTTTGACATTAATGCCTGTGTTTGTTGTGCTCTTGTAGCTTTATCATTATCATTACTTCCAGCTTTTAAATGGGTTACAATTACTGTTAAGAATGTAGTATCACCTTTTATGAGTTGGGGAGATTTGTAGTACATTTTATATGCATTGATATCTCTAACACTCGTTGTAATATAAAAAAATGAGTGAAACCCTAGTTTTCTTGTATCATAATACACCATATTGGCTATTGAACCACCGGAAAAATTTGTCAATGGACAGTTTTGATAATAGGTAACCCCATCTGTATTCATAACATTATTTTTAATTCTATCCACGTATATGGATTGGCTTCCTATTTCGTTCACACAAAAAATATCAGGTTGAACGTATTTGATAATTTTTTTCAGATTCTGATCTTTATCGTTCAGATAGGAGCTGGTGACATTACAACCTGTTGGCACAGCTGTTGTATAGTACATCATATTGTACTGCATCATTTTGATTGTATCTGCTTGTATTGCTGAACTATAAAGGAATATCGACAAAAGAAGAATCCAAAATTTTTTAGTGTTTTTCATTATTTTTTTATACATTGAATTATTAAAAAAGAGGAGTTTTACCTCCTCTTTTTGATGTTTTAGAATGGCAAATCATCTGCGACATAATCGGGTTCTGATGAAACAGGACTCGTTTCTGCCTGTGGTGCATGAACCACTTTGACCGCTGTCTGCTTTTCAGCATCCTCCTGTTTTGTACCCAACATCGTAAATGTTGAAGCTTCGATTTCTGTTACATACTTTTTAACACCGTTGTCTTCCCAACTTCTGGTACGCAATCTACCTTCCAGATAGATCTGTTTCCCTTTGGTTAGGTACTTTTCGGCAATTTCAGCAAGATT
>JAEWUL010000078.1 GCA_023459435.1 Bacteroidota bacterium | reverse complement strand
CCACTGAATCACTTCATTACACAGGAACGGTACTGGGGTTATCGCTATGTAGCAGAAATGTTTCAGGATCGTTATTTAAGAGTTTCGAGCGCAGATATTGGCATGATTGCCTATTACAAACCTTCAGCCCATTTTGGATTAGATTTAGCTATCACCAACGGAGAAGGATTCAGGTTTGATCAGGATCTATATAGTGACTTTAAAGTAGGTGCAGGAGTAGACTTTATATTGTTTCAACATTGGAAAAACAGATTCTACTATGATTTTGAAAAAACAAATCATCCAACAACCCCAGAATTGCAACAAACCCTCTCCCTTTTTTCCGGTTATGAATGGGCTCAGAAATTAAAAATCGGAATAGATCTCACATGGCGTTTAAATAGTAATGAGATCACCACACAACACACTTATGGCTATTCCATATTTACGGCATACAACTGGAGTAAAAAATGGGGTTTAATGGCCCGATTTGATCAGGTAATGTCAAATAGAGATCTGTTAACCACACCCGGTTGGATTTATCAGGTTGATGGAATAGGTATGATTGGAGGATTCCAATATACTCCAATACCTCGTATAAAGTTTTCACTAAATTACCAAGGGTTTAAGCCTAACAATACCCTTTTAGTGTTTCAACACCAGTTCTATTTCAATGTAGATTTCAATCTATAAAACAATAAGCAAAAAAAAAAGCCTGTACGAAAGTACAGGCTTTTTTTATAGTTTAATAAACATTATTGAACGATTTTGATAAATTGTTCTGTTCTTTTATATCTTTTAAATTCAGCATCTTTTTTTGCTTTTGCTTTTAATGTTGGATCTTGTTCAATAGCTTTAGTTAGATTTGAATACACATCTTGTTCAACACTTGTTCTGGCAGCAACAACAGCAAGTAGATAATACACTTTAGCATCTTTTGGTGTAACGCACTCTAATGTTGCTTTTGCAGAAGCATAATCTTTAGAAAGGATTTGTGCCAAAGCAATTCCATAATCACAACTTCTGTTGCCCATTGCTTGTTTAGCGCCTGTATAATCACCATCAATAATTTTGAATAAACCTAAATTATACTCTTGTTTTACAGGATTTACTGCAGCTTTTGCAGATTTCTCAAAAGAGGTTCTGGCAGATTTTACATCTCCGCTTAAAAATTGAGTAATGGCTAAATTATTAAGAATAATACCGTTATCAGGAGAGATAGCAACTGCTTTATCTAAATGACCTTTTGCAGCATTTAAAGTGGCAATATTTTTATCTTTTAAGAATTTGTTGATTTCAACAACAGCTAAGTTATTGTACGCTCTCCAGTCGTTTTGATATTGAGTTTCAGCAATGATCCCTTTATAGATTGATTCTTTGGCATCCATATCAGTAGACATGGCAGCACCATACATTCTTTCGTTTAATGTAAGTTTCGAAGGTTCCGTTTTTGCAACATTTGGAATTTGTTGTTCTGTGAAAAGGTTTTTATTACAAACCATGGTAATCTCAACTCTTCTCAATGGAGGAAGGATTACATTGGCGATTTCAGGATAGATGTCTGTCATCTCTCTGATTTTTTGTTCTTTTGCATTGTTATCAGGTTGAGAAGTAACCACATTCATGATTTTGTTTTTTTCAGGAATGTTTGAATTTTCAACAGCAGTCTGGAATCCCATCCAGTCTTCCCCTTTAGCATTATTTTCAAAAACGATTTCCGGAAGTTTTACATCTTTCACCTTCATTTTATTCGCTCTGGCATATTTTTTCACCCAGCTGTTCATTTGTTCTTCAAACCATTTTTTACCTTGTTCGAAACGTTTTTCAGATAAACCTTGGTTGCGAGACTCTTCACCTTCTGGAGAAGCCCATCCTGAAATGATCACTTTATCAATAGTACGACCCTCAGCAAATGCATTATCCATGAAAGCTTGAAAATCTTTTACCATTTGTTTTGAAGTGATATCTTTGTTTAGTTTTAAATTCCAGTTTAAGTTAGATCTGTCCACTTCAAAATAGATAGTACCAACTTTTGAAATAAATTCAGGTTTGTAGTTATGATCTGCAAACATAAGTACAGTTCCATTGGATTTATCATCAGAAATCGTTGGATTCAATGCAATTTGAGAACCTAAATTGGAGATCCCTTCTGTAACCAATACAGGAGCGTATGTGTGTTGTTTCTTTTTTAAATTGGCTGTTTGAAGAGCATAAATATTTTGTGTTTCATATTCATCTTTATAATCAAAAGCTCCAGATACGGTAAAATTACCACCTGTTTTATAAGGGATACGAATCCCTTGCTCTTTAGACTTCTCTCCTACCAATTTAACGGTTTTGATCACCTCTTTTGTTGTACCGTTTTCATCAGTCATAATCACAGGCACCTGGATATCCATAGTAGCTCTTTTTTTCAAGAATTTGGGTGGAACGGTACCTTTTACGACATACTCCACTTTACCCCCTTTATTCTCTAAATCAGGATTTTCCAGTTGCATTTTCACTTGAGAAGTTGGGATCATTTTGCCAAATCCACAACCAAAAACTACAAGAGCAACAAGGCCCAAGATAAATAATTGCTTCAAATTTTTCATACTTTTTATCGTTTTTAATTAATTCTAATATCTATATCGCTTTAATAATCAAATTATTGTGTTCAATATTTTGAATTTGCAAAGATAATTAAAATTTTTAAAATGGAATCCCTTTTTAT
>JAEWUL010000077.1 GCA_023459435.1 Bacteroidota bacterium | reverse complement strand
GGATCAAGGATGGCCAACTCTGTCTGTCAAATCCAGCTGTTTTGGAAGAGTTGTGTAAGAATCTTGAACAGGAGATTCAAAAAAAACCGGAAGCCCTGTACTGGTCTGTTTCGAATAATGACAATGCTAATAATTGTACCTGTGAGGCTTGTCACCGTTTGGATTCGTTGTATGGAGCACCATCGGGAACACTTCTCTATTTTATCAATCAGGTGGCTGCTCGCTTTCCGGATAAACAGATATCCACACTGGCATACCAATACACCCGTAATCCACCTAAACGATTGATCCAACCTGCAGAAAATGTGAATATTATGTTCTGCTCCATCGAATGTGGTCGGGAGATGCCCATAGAAACAAACCCTAAAGAGCAATCTTTTGTGAGCGATATGGTGGGGTGGAAAAGGATAACTAACAATATTTTCCTTTGGGATTATGTCGTACAATTCAGAAATATGATGAATCCATTCCCCAATCTGCATGTTTTACAACCAAACTTACAGTTTTTTCATAAGAATGGAGTTCAGATGATGTTTGAACAAGGAACCGGCGAAAACAATAAAACATCCTGGATGGAACTACGTACCTATTTGATTGCCAAGTTGATGTGGGACGTAAATGCGGATGTGGTTCAGTTAAAAAAGGAGTTTATTACTGGGTACTACCAAAATGCAGCCCCATTTATACAACAATATTATGCTTTACATGAACAAGCTGTAATTCAATCCGGTAAACGATTGGATATTTATGGGTATCCTATTGATGGAGTGGATACATATTTAACCCCTGAGCTGATCCACATTTACGATAGTTTATTTGCTTTAGCATATAAAACAGAGGATAAACCCTCTATTCAGGAACGAATCAGATACTTGGAGCTCTCCCATGATTTTGCCAAAATTGAATTGGGAATGAGTGAAATCACTCCGGAATTGTCCCTTTTTACTACGATAAAAGGGGAAAGAGTGGTAAAGAAAGATAAAGTTGATTTTGTAAACCGTTTTGTGGATGATTGTATCAGATTTGGAATTGAAAACCTGGAGGAAAGTGGTTACTCACCTGAACAATTTAGAGAAAACGTATTTCATTTTATCGAGAAATCAACCATTAAAAATCTGGCAAAAGGGAAAAAAATCACTTTAAAATCTACGCTTAGCGACAAATACAATAGGGGAGGGGCTGAAGCATTGATAGATGGAAACTTTGGTGTATTAAACTACAATCAAAACTGGTTAGGGTTTCATCACCAGGATTTTGAAGCTATTATTGATTTAGAAAAGAAACAACCCATTAATCAGATCAGTATAGATTTCTATTTTTATCCGTTATCCTGGATTTTTATACCGGAATTAGTTACCTTTTATATTTCAAAAGATGGAAAAAGATGGGAAAAAGTGTATGAAGAAACCTATCAAAATCAGGAAGTTTTAGCTAAAGCATCTATTAAAAAATTTGTCAAAGAGGAGCTTAACAAAGAAGCTAGGTATATCAAAGTAAAAGCGAAATCGATCAAAACAAATCCGGAGTGGCATCGCGGATTTGGACAACCATGCTGGATTTTTACAGATGAAATCCTTGTAAAATAATCGGTTCATATTCAGTGTTATATGAAAATTAATTTATTTTAAATACTTAAATGATAAACTCTTAGGGTTTGAATCTGTTTTTTTTGTATATTTGCACCCCTAAAAAATGGAAAAACGATAGATGAACAATTTACTAGAAAAATTAGAAGCGATTTATAACAGATGGTTGGCCATAGCTGAGGAGATTACATTGCCAGATGTGATGTCTGATATGAAACGTTATATTAAACTGAACAAAGATTATAAAGATCTTCAACCTGTTGTGGAAGCTTACAAGGAATACAAAAATATTATTGAAAATATTGCCAATACAAAAGAGATTATTTCAGTTGAAAAAGATGATGATTTCAGAGAAATGGCAAAGTCGGAACTTGATGTTTTTATAACCAAAAGAGATGAGTTGGAGGAGAGTATCCGACTATTATTACTTCCATCAGATCCTCAAGACGGTAAAAATGCTCAGGTTGAGATCAGAGCAGGTAGTGGCGGTGATGAGGCCAGTATTTTTGCAGGAGATCTTTACAGAATGTATCAACATTTCTGTGATCAGAAAGGCTGGAAAATTGAGGTTTTATCTATGACAGAAGGGACCGTAGGTGGCTTCAAGGAGATTGTTTTTGAAGTTTCAGGAGAGGGTGTTTATGGTTTGATGAAATATGAATCGGGCGTTCACCGGGTTCAACGTGTTCCACAAACAGAATCTCAGGGTCGTGTTCATACATCAGCAGCTTCTGTGGTTGTTCTTCCTGAAGCAGACGAGTTTGACATCGATTTAAAACAAAGTGATATTAGAAAAGATACCTATTGCTCATCCGGACCGGGTGGACAATCGGTAAATACAACCTATTCTGCCGTTAGATTAACTCATATCCCTTCTGGTATTGTGGTTGCCATCCAGGATGAAAAATCACAAATTAAAAATTTAGAAAAAGCAATGAAAGTGCTCCGTACTCGTCTGTTTGAAATGGAGTACCAAAAATATCTGGATGATGTGGCTTCTAAAAGAAAAACAATGGTATCATCCGGAGACAGATCCGCTAAAATCAGAACCTATAACTATCCGCAGAACAGAGTTACTGATCACCGTATCAACTTAACAATGTACAACCTGATCGGATTCATGGATGGAGCTATCGAAGATACCATTCAGGCACTACAAGTAGCTGAAAATGCAGAAAGATTGAAAGCAGCGGTGGAAATCTAACAAATAACAATTAACAGGTAACAATTAACTATCGACTATTGACAATCGACATTAAAAAAAAACAATTATAAAAAATTACGACTATGGCTTTAGAAATTAATGGTGCAAATTTTGCAGAGATTACTAAAAGTGATCAATTGATCGTTATTGATTTTTGGGCACAATGGTGTGGCCCTTGTAGAGCATTAACTCCTATTATTGAGGAGGTTGCTAAAGAGTATGAAGGTAAAGCAATCATTGGAAAATGTGATACAGATTCCAATAATGATATTGCTATGCAGTTCGGCGTTAGAAATATTCCTATGTTGGTATTCCTGAAAAACGGAGAAGTAAAGGATGTACATGTGGGATTAATCAAAAAACCTGAGTTGGTTTCCAAAATTGAAGCGTATTTATAAATAAATTATTATTCATCTTAAATTTAACATTTATGTTTAAAAATCATCCAAAAGGACTATTAGCTGCGGCATTAGCCAATATGGGGGAACGTTTCGGTTTCTATACCATGATGGCCATTTTGTCATTGTTTTTAATGGCAAAATTCGGTTTGTCAGGTACAAACGCCGGAATTATCTATTCCATTTTCTATTTTTCAATATATGTTTTGGCTTTTGTAGGCGGTTTAATTGCAGACAAAACCAAAAAATATAAACAAACCATTTTGGTGGGTCTCATCATGATGGCTGCTGGGTATTTTATTATTGCAATCCCAACAGGATCTCCAATTCCTGATAACAAATTTGTATTTTATCTAGCCATGACTTGTTTTGGCCTATTTGTTATTGCATTTGGTAATGGTTTATTCAAAGGTAATCTTCAAGCT
>JAEWUL010000076.1 GCA_023459435.1 Bacteroidota bacterium | reverse complement strand
TCGTATGAAATCTATTATTGTTTATTATTCAAAAGGTGGAAATAATAAGTATTTAGCTCAAAAAATGGGGAAATCACTTCAATGTGAAGTAGTTCCCATTGAGCCCAGAATCACATTTTTTCCATTATTACTCCTTCGTTTAAGTCTTGGTTTAAAACCAATTCAAAGAAATTTTGAAAATTTTGATAAAATTTATCTTGTTGGACCGATCTGGATGGGAACTATTGTAAAACCTCTTTACGATTTTATGATCAAGTATAAATCAAAGGTAAAATCTTTGGTTTTTGTAACCTGCTGTGCCAGCAACTATAAAATGAAAGAGGATAAATTTGGTCATGGTGTTGTTTTTCAAAAAGTTAAAACATTAATGGGTGAAAAATGTATCCATTGTGAAGCTATTCCCATTTCATTAGTTCTTCCTGAAGAAAAAAGAGATAACTCTGAATTAGTAATGAAAACCAAATTATCAGACACTACATTTGGCGGTGAATTTGAACAAATGTACAACAACTTCATTGATAAAATGGGGAATCTATAGTAATGGATTCTAAATAAATAGGTATAAGATCAGCCTTAAAGGGCTACTCTATTGATAATTTCTAACAATATGACTACAAAAATTGGCATTAATGGATTTGGCCGAATTGGGAAATTTGTTTCTCGGTTGGTTTTACTCTCCAAAGAACTTGAATTGGTGCATATCAACGATAAAATGACACCAGAAATGATCGCACATCTTTTAAAATATGACAGCATTCATGGTAAATTTGAAATGGATGTAACATATGATGATCATTATCTTTATGTTAATGATCATAACATATTAATTACCAATCATCTCAATCACGAAGAAATTCCCTGGGGGGTAAACAATGTAACCGTTGTTGTAGAGTCAAGTGGAAAATTCAAGACAAAGTCTTTACTTGAAAAACATCGCAAAGATAGTGTTCAAAAAGTGATTTTAAGTTGTCCTCCGGATGATGAATCTGTCGATAAAATGATCGTTTTAGGTGTTAATGAATCGATCATAACAGATTCTGATTCGATTATCTCTAACGCTTCGTGTACAACCAATTGTGTTGCAATGATGTTAAAAGTGCTAGATGAACAATTCGGTGTACAACAGGCTTTCATGAATACGGTTCATCCCATGACAAACAATCAAAACTTACAGGATGGTTATCATAGTGATTTCCGTAGGGCCAGATGTGCTATTAACAACATCATTCCCACTACGACAAGTGCTATTGGAGCTGTTGAGAAGATCCTTCCCAAATTATCCGGTAAATTTGATGGATTTGCAACCAGAGTACCCATTGCAGATTGTTCATTTGTGGAATTAACAGCTCAGTTAGACTCCAATACGACAGTAAAAGAAATAAATGAAACATTTTGCAGATATTCTCAAGGCAAACTGAAACCATTTTTATCATATACTGAAGATCCAATTGTGAGTAGTGATATCCAAAGTGATTCACATTCAGCGATTTTTGATGCTTTAAGCACTAAAGTGTTGGGTGGAAATTTTATACAGATATTAGCTTGGTACGATAATGAGAGTGGGTATTCAAATAGAATTCTAGATTTAATTCAAATTGTTTCAAAGCAATAACATCTATGGAAAAGAGTATTTCACCGATCATACAACCGAACGAACTTAAATCGTTGCTCAATAACAATATAGATTTTGTTCTTATTGATGCCAGAGGTGGTGTAGATGCCAGAGAACGTTACAATAAAGGACATTTACTAGGTTCAATTTTTGTAGATTTGGATACGCAATTAGCAGATATTAAAGAAAATGCTACAAATGGTGGCCGCCATCCACTTCCCCAAATCCAAAAGTTTGCAGAACTTTTGGGAAGATTAGGTATTGATCCGGAAACAGATGTAATCGTTTATGATGATGCTTTTGGAGGCAATTGCGCCGCTCGGTTCTGGTGGATGATCAAAGCTGTTGGTCATATGAAAATCCAGGTTTTAAACGGTGGACTTCAAACTGCAGAACAATCCGGATTTAAACTTACTACTGATCAGCCTGTTCTTTTTAAAACGACTGTACCCTACCCCATTACTGATTGGAAACTTCCTTTGGTGACGATAGATGCTGTTGAAGAAGCTTCTCTAACAAACAATCGTGTAATCATAGATGTTAGAGCTGCTGAACGATACCAAGGGATCACTGAACCGATCGATTTGATTGCAGGTCATATTCCAAATGCCATCAATTTTCCATACTTTAACCATTTAAACCCTAACGGCACTTATCAATCGCCTGAAGAGATTCGAAAAATCTATGATGATACTTTCGAGAATTATTCACCAGATCAGATCATTGTTCACTGCGGATCAGGTGTCACAGCTTGCCATACCCTTTTAGCTTTTGATTATGCAGGTTATCAAATCCCAAATTTGTATATGGGTTCCTGGAGTGAATGGTCACGCAACAATAAACCTATTGCAAAATCAATCTGATTTTATTGATTGATCATCCATTTTTTAAATAATTATCAATATATTTGCCAAAAAAAAAGTGATGAAAAAATTTGTTTTTCTTTTAGCTTTATCTTTTGTAATTATTGT
>JAEWUL010000075.1 GCA_023459435.1 Bacteroidota bacterium | reverse complement strand
TAGTAATGGTAATGATTGTGGTTCAGATAGGGAACGGTATCCGGTTTAAAACCAAGGTAAACCGTAAAATTGGATGCAGTGTTTTCCATGTTTCTTATTCTATCCCGATACGCATTTCTGATCAGATTCGATTCAATAAGATCTACTGTATTTGCAGGATGAATATTGGATATAAATCTTTCAGCTTCAAAGAGTTCTCCGGTTTTGGTTTCTATGGATACCGCTTTTTCAGAGTTGCAATGGATCTTCACAATCTCCTGATTATTAAAAACTTCCCCGCCATGCTCCTGAATTGATTGGATCAAACTATTGACAATCACATGGCTTCCTCCAATAATCCTCCAGGAACTCTTGATGTAAGAGTGTAAGGTAAGGGCATGAACATACACCGGCGTCTTATCCGGATAACCGGCATATAATGAGTTGGTTGCGGCTAATACATTTTGTAAAAGCGGATCAGAAGTGAAAGAGGCAATGTACTCCCCAATGCTTTTTTTGATAAAATCGGATTCTATAAACGTGTTCTGGTTGATCTCCTGTAAGTTATATAAAGGGGATGCGTGTGCAATCCTTTGGATATCCTGGATGTAGTTTTTGATATTTTCCCGCTCTTTGGGAAAATAGCGGGAAAGTGTTTCTACATATTGTTCGTAGCCCATAGCATAAGGAAACTCCATATCCTGTATGGTGATTTTATCATAGCAATCCTGATTCAGTTGGGCTAACTGAACATCTTTAAATAGTCCATAGTAGTTGAATAGCTTATGGAGGATCTCTCCTTCACCTAAACCCCCGATATAGTGCATCCCGGTGTCAAAAGTGTATCCTTTTCTTTTAAAAACCTGAAGACACCCTCCAAACTGAGCGTTTTTTTCGAAAATAGCAACCTTATAGCCATGTTTGCTTAATACATAGCCACACTGTAAACCACCCAGTCCACTCCCTATTATGATCACATCATATTTCATATCGTATCTCGTTAGTTTTTACATCAATAATCACTTCAACCTTTTCATGCTGAATATCCACAAAATGTAAGTTGTCAGGAATGTTCATGGTGTTTTTGGCAATGTTAAATTTGGATTCATCAGACTCAAAAGCAATGATTGTACTGTTTTTTAAAACCATTGCAGCCAATAGAGGAAGCTCACCATATCCGCAATTGATGAATTTTATTGTTTTATAATTTTTAATAGATTCTATCAATAAATTGTAATTTTTGTTCTTTTTTAGATTTGATTTTACCATCCATTCGATCCGGAACCCTTTGTAAAGATAGTGTTTGATCACTCTATCTGCCCAGTAGTCAGGGGTTTCGATTTGTTCCTGAATCTTCAGGAAGGATGACATAAACTGTTTTCTGACATATTTACTTACCTGCTGATACCCTCCTAAAGAAGATTGCGTTTTAAAAGAGATGGGTTCTCCGACATGGAGGCTGATAGAACCTTTTCTCAAGACCATCTCTTTTTTGGGGAGAATGTGCCCAAATCCATGAAGGGCCACGGGAAGAATATCTAGTTGTAGTTTTTCTGCCAAATAAAAAGCACCTTTATGGAATCTTTGAATAGCACATGTTTCAGAACGGGTACCTTCGGGGAAGATGAGGATAGAGTACCCTTGTTTCACAATATTACTCAATTGATCGACACTGCTTTCGATATTGTCAGAAATGGGGTAGAAATCGGCAAAACGGAGTGGGAGTGCGTAGAACGGAAGGTTCCAGGCCCATTTATTGGTGAGCGCTATGATGTTGGGGTGTAATCCAAGAATAGCAGTTAAGTCAATATGAGACTGATGATTTGCCACAATCACACAAGGTTTTTCAAACTTGGCCGGATCAAAGCCGTAGCTTTTATACCTGACAAACGGAATCTTTCGTGTACAAAAAGCAGAAATCTTGCAAAAAACGTTATGATAGAGTCTTTTTCGTTTGGCCAGAGCAGTGAATGGGATCAGGAAGAATGGTATGATGATGTTCAGGAATAGGCATCCCAGGATAAACCATATGAAAGTGTAAATGGTTGTAAGACACTCTACCAGAGTGATGGGTTGAATACGGGGTTTGTTTTTTTTGTAGATCAAACTTTTGAATAGGAGCGGGGATACCGTATAACTCATGATCACAACACTGATCATTCCTACCGTACTCACTTCAGCTAACGATCTCATAGCAGGATGTTTACTGAAAATCAGGGTTCCCAACCCAATGAACATGGTTACAGCAGAAAGCATTACGGCTGTTTTATAGGAGACTACCAGCTTTTTCTTCAAACTGTACTCCTGAATCAACCCCTCCATCATGAATATGGAGTAGTCATCTCCCAAACCAAAAATAAAGGTGGCCAGAATGATATTGACGATGTTGAACTGTATATTCAAAAGCCCCATGATTCCGAGGATCCAAATCCATCCTAACACCATTGGGAGTAAGGCAATAAGAGCCAGTTCCAGTCTGCCAAATGAGATCATCAGGAAGAAGATTACCAGAAATGCACACATAAGGAGCACCTTATTGAAATCATCGTACAACAATGTGACCATCGATTTATTGCTCATGGTTCTGTTGAACATGGTTGTTCCCGGAATATCTGCCAGTGGGGAGTTGATGATGGTTTCTACTTCTTTGTTAGGATATAGCAACGTGATGATCACACTTCTTTCTGGTGTTTCAATGATATAATCATCCAGAAGGTGTTTTCGTAGTGTTTCAATATTTTGATTTTGAACTTGATAAGGAGTATTTATTGCATCAAGGAATGGATTGAAACTCTCTGGATAGATTCCGAGCTGATCACAGGCTCCTTTCAGTGATTTTGATGTGTTTTGGGCGTGAATGGTCCAGAATCGATTCCAACGATCCCTATTCCGGGCATTGTACTGATCAGAATGGTACAGATTGCCAATCCCTTGAATATGTGTAAAATCTCCTGCTTCCTGCATGGAATCAAGTTTAGGATACGCTTTTTCGTAATGAATCAACGCTTCTTCCAGCGTTTTTCCATAAGCAATATGGTATAGATAGGGGGCATTGATATGAGCTACTTCACTGATTTGTGCCAGTGCTTTTTTCTGATCCTTCGTCATGTAGCTCAGGTTGCTGAAATCGGTGTCAAACCGAACATTCCCTGAAAAATAAGCAAAAATGAGGGTCAGTACCACAAGTATAACCCCGATATAGGGGATATTTTCCATTCTGGCTGAGGCAATTTTACTCCAGAAATGGGAAGGTTCATCGGTTTCATGATCAGAGTGTGTGGGATCATCCTCTACTCTTTTTCTGAAAAACTGTGGTAGAATCAAGAGGACAAAAAGAAGTGTTCCTATCAATGTAAATGCAGAGAAAAGTCCAAAATCTTTCAGTGCACCCGACTTCACAAACAGCAAACTTAAAAAGGCACCAACCGTTGTGATGCTTCCAACAATCATAGGAAACGAGATCTCTCTCAATGTTTTATAAAGCGAGTTGGTCTCTTTGTAGTGGATCAGAAAGTGAAGTGAATAGTTCAAAGCGATCCCAAAAATGGCGGAGCTGGCGCCAATAGCGATAGTTGAGATTCCCCCCTTAAAGAAAAAAATAAAGGCAATCGAAAGGAGCGAACCAAATAACACCGGAATGATGATGAGGACGAGATGGGTTATTTTTTTAAAAAAGATTAATAAAATAATGATAATCAACAACAAAGCAATCACCATGGATATGATACTGTCTGTTTTGATCTGTTGTGCATTAGAAACGCTAACCGGTATCGCTCCAAAATAGGTGATTTTATATTGGTTTTGTGTCGTTTGATGAAAAGAATCGAATGTTTCTTCAATTGCCTTCACAAACTGAGCGTTATTCTTGGTTTCAGAGATGGCATTATGAGCAACTATGAATAAAAAAGCCTGTTTGTGATCTTTTGAAAAAAGATACCCATCAACTGTTTCAAAGTTTTGAAACTCCCCGATTTTCTGGAGTGATTTAAACACATTTCCTGAAATATGGAGCGGATC
>JAEWUL010000074.1 GCA_023459435.1 Bacteroidota bacterium | reverse complement strand
AATTAATACCGGGACAAAAACGGGACAAAAAACAAAAAACAACAAAATACAACTAATTAAATATAAAGAAGTTAGATTACAAAGAATCAACATCATAAAGTCCCCCTCTCTCCGCAAAACAAAAAGCTCGTAGTTTCAAATTACGAGCTTTTTTGTTTTATATTTGAATGATATTTATAGTTTACTTTTTAGTTGATATAAGTAATAGTTCCATTATATTTGATTTCAAAAGATTTTAATAATCCATCATTCCCTTCGCCATTAGCCTTGGAAGTACTTCATCACTACCTCTTTATACCTATTCCCAATTGGAATTTTTTTCCCAGGAATAATTACAAACTCACTTTCTATGGCTTCAATCATCTCTGTGGAAACAATATACGATTTGTGAACTCTGATAAATTGGTTTTGAGGAAGTTCTGATTCGAGCTTTTTTAAAGTATAATAGGCAGTTATGTTTTTCCCAGGTGTGTAAAACTTAACATACTCAGAATGTCCCTCAATATATTGGATTTGACTGTACTTAATTTTGTAGATCTTATAATCAGCCCGAATGGTGATAAAATCTTTCACGGGAACCTCTACTTTTAAATCTGTAATCTTTTTATTATTTATCAGTTTGAGATATTCAATCGATTTCATTATGGCTTGTTGGAAACGGGGAAATGAGATGGGCTTTAATAGATAATCTGTGATATCTAAATCAAATCCATCCAATGCATAATCAGAATAGGCTGTAGTAAAAATGATGGTTTTGGGTCGTTGACACCTTTTTATGAAATCAATACCTGATAAATGGGGCATCTGAATATCGGTAAGTAATATATCAATCTGGTTATTTTCCAAGTAGGGTAGTGCTTCAGAACCACTGGAGAAGATCCCTTTTATTTCCAGTTCCGGGATTTGAACGATAAAATCTTCTAGTAGTTTTCTAGCTAAATGTTCGTCATCTACTATAATTATACTGTACTTTTTCATTTTAACAGGATTGTAAGTTGTAACTTATATAACGCTATCTGTTCATCAATTACCAATTTGTAATTTGCTTCTCCGTAATACAAATTCAATCGTTGTATAACATTAGACAACCCAATTCCTGATATCTTTTTTTCCTGAGATACCTTTTTGTCACAGGTTGTGTTTTCAGTTGTTAGTGTTAATTTATTCTTTTCCAAATGTAATCCAATCCGTATATATCCGTTTTTATTGGATTCAATATCACTATATATGAAGCAGTTCTCAATAATAGGTTGAAGAATCATAGGTGGTATTTTTTCCTCTTTGTTGTCTATTGTATGTTCAAAGGAAAGGTTTACGGTATCTCCGATTCTAACTCTCCAAAGGGAGATAAAATTATCGATATATTTCAGTTCTTTACTAAGTGGAACCTTCTCAGAGTTCGCATCATCAATTACATATCTCAGTATATCAGAAACATATAAAACAGCATCTCCCGCTTTTTCATTTTTTGTATAAATCAAAGAGTAGATATTGTTAAGGGCATTAAATAAAAAATGGGGATTGATTTGTGCTCTTAACAATCGTAATTCCATACTTTGATTCTCAGCGATCAATTTTTCCGCTTTTTTATGTTGGTTGTTGGTGTATACAATCAGTGAAGTTATAAAAGTAGCAGAAACCAATACTATGTTTTTGATCATGGGGAAAACCCAATAGATTTTTTGTGAGGGTATGTATTTAAAGAAATGGGTATAAATGTATAGTTAAAATTTGGTGTAAATAAAAACCAACAGAAACAAAAGGGAAAAATATAAGAAAGGTTGAAGAAAATTCATTTTAGGTGAATGAGACCTCAGTTTTAAGATTTTTGTAAAAACAAAATAACAAAAAATCAGCCACCCTAGATTGAATATTGAAATCACAAAGGAATGTAGTGGATTATGTCGAATACCTCCAATAAAAAGGAGTAAAAAGACTACAATTAATATAATCGCCCTTTGGTGTTTCTGAAAAAAAATAAAAAAGAAGTTTTTAAAAGTATTCATTTGCAATTTAGAGTAATTCTGAACCATTAAATATTTTTTTACCTTTCAAATAATGTTCATATACAATTGATTTTTTAAAAGTAAGTTTATAGGCAGATTTTGGTGCATTTCCTCTCTTTTTTCTCATCTTAAGATACCCTTTTAAAAAGTGGAACATCGCTTTATATACTGCTTTAAAGTTATGGATTTCACCTTTTGACAAAAAAACGAATGCTGCAAGCTGATCTAAAAAGAATCTGATCAGAAAAGTAATGAACAATCTATGGGTTGGAAGGTTTTTGAGTAAAAGGAATAAGTTATTTCTGAAATTAAGGTATGTTTTGAAAGCATTGTTTTTAGGAAGTGTACCACCTCCAACATGATATACTACAGATTGTGGCTGAATCATCACTTTATATCCTGCATTGTTGACTCTCCAGCAAAAATCGATCTCTTCCATGTGGGCAAAAAAATCTTCATCTAATCCTCCTAATTGATGATACACTTTACTTCTGACAAAAAGAGCAGCACCTGTAGCCCAAAAGACAGGGATAGGGTCATCATATTGATGTTCATCTTTTTCAATATGATCAAAAAGGCGCCCCCTGCAAAACGGATACCCCAGATAATCCAGAAAACCACCGGAAGCACCCGCATATTCAAACATTTCCGATTGGTTATAAGAAAGAATTTTGGGTTGTACTGCTGCAATATCTGGATCCTGATCCATCATTTTGATAACAGGTTCAATCCAGTTTTTGGTAACTTCAATATCGGAATTTAATAAACAATAGTATTCAGCTTCAATCTGTTTTAGGGCATCATTATAGCCTTTAGAAAACCCTCCGTTGGTGTTGTGCTCAATAATCGTAAGTGTAGGAAAATTTTCCTTTAGATAAGAGATTGTACCATCAGATGAGTTGTTGTCTGCAATGATCACTCTGGTATCTTTAGAGCAACTCATAAGAAGTGATGGTAAAAATTTCGATAAATATTTCTTTCCGTTCCAGTTGAGGATAACGATAGCTAATTGAAGAGACATTAAGATTGTGTTTATTAATTTTTTAAGGATTTACAAAAATACAATTTTTTTTAAAAATGGAATCTTTTTTTTTGTAAGTTTGCCATGTAATGGAGAATATAAATTTTCCTAACCGTTTTATCAATGAATATTCATCAATCTATCCCTTTTAAAAATGAAAATAAGAGTATCACAATTGGCGTCATTTATTATAAAAATCATTATAATAGGACTTTTACTGGTTCCAAACTCTTGTAAAAAACAAGGATACGTTCCACTTCCTATTGATCCTGATTTTGCAGGGTATGTAATCTCATTTACTTCAGGAGTAGTATCCAAGACTTCTAATGTTGTTGTAAGATTGGTTCAACAAATACCTAATGTGAAAGCGGGTGATGAACTTACTACCAATCCATTTCACTTTTCTCCCAAAATCAAAGGGAAAGCGGTATGGCGAGACTCCCAGACGATTGAGTTTATACCGGAGGAAAGGTTGAAATCGGGAGAAGAGTATGTGGTCACTTTTTCACTTCAAAAGTTTGCATCTGTTCCCAAAAAACTGAAAAAGCTAAAATTTAACTTTATGGTTAAGAAACAAGCGATTCAATACGATTTTGATGGTATTGAACCTTATAACGATACAGATAAAAAGTGGCAAAAAGTGAAAGGGATCTTCACAACTGCTGATTATGCAGATCCAACTGAGATTGAACCTGCGGTAACAGCATCAGACCATTCTCAATCGTATCAGATCCAGTGGGAACACTCCCCTGATGGAAAAACCCACTACTTTACCATTGATAGTGTCATGAGGAGTGACCATGAGATTGATTTGAAGTTGCGCTGGAAAGGAAGTGTTATTGGAGCTGATAAATCACAGAATGCAGTGATTGAACTCCCCTCCATTCATGATTTTAAAGTGATGGATGTTAAAATAGAGTATCAACCGGCAGCTATGATTAAGGTTTTTTTCTCGGATAGAATATCAAAGACACAAGATATGACAGGTCTGTTTTTCCTGAATCCAAACTGTGAAGAATCTGTAGTTGTTCAAGGTAATGTTGCCTCAATATTCCTTGGGAATGCCCCAAGAGGTGATGTGAAATTGACCATTAAAAATAGCGTGAAAAACACTTTGGAGGAATCTTTGAAAAACGATTTTGTGCAAACATTGCACTTTGTGAGTCAAAAACCTAAAGTAGAATTTATTGGAGATGGAGTGATCGTTCCGGATGCCGATGGGATCTTTTTGCCTTTTAAAGCGATCAGTTTAAAAGCTGTGGATGTTACCATTATCAAAATTTTCGAAAACAACATACCCTATTTCTTGCAGGTAAACCAACTGAATGGTAATTATGAAATGAAAAGAGTAGGAAGGGTTGTTTTTAAACAGGAGATCCCATTAACTTCAGAAGAACCAATCGATTATGGTACATGGAACCATTTTTCCCTCGACTTGTCAAAATTGATTGCAACAGAGCCCGGAGCAATTTATCGTGTGGAGATCAAGTTCAGAAAAAAACACTCCCTTTTCACTTGTGGTTCCAAAGAAGTGGAAAAGGATGACTATGAAGAGGAAAAAGATCCTAATGAATCTTATAATGACCCTAGTAGGTATTGGGATTATTATGAAGACGATTATTATTATGAAGAGTATGATTGGAATGAAAGAGAGGATCCCTGTAAGAATTCCTATTATCTGGGAAGTAATACTAAAATAGTGAAAAATATACTGGCTTCCAATATGGGTATTATAGCTAAGGCAGGTTCCAATTCAGAATATTTTGTTACCGTTTCCGATCTACGAACAACAGACCCTATCTCTAATGTTCAACTCGAATTTAGAAATTTCCAAAATCAGCCTATTGCTTTTGGAAAAACTGATAATGAGGGGATGTGTAGGATTAAATTGGATTCCAAACCGTTTCTGATCATTGCTAAAGAGGGAAAACAACGCGGATATCTGAGAATTGATGATGGCTCTGCGCTCTCTTTGAGCATGTTTGATGTAGGTGGTGTGCAGCTGATTAAAGGATTAAAAGGATTTATTTACGGTGAAAGAGGGGTCTGGAGACCGGGAGACTCATTGTATCTCTCCTTTATGTTAGAAGATAAAAACAATCAATTACCAACAACACATCCGGTTGTGATGGAATTGTATACACCTGAGGGACAGCTTTTTCAGAGAATTGTGAAAACAGAACATCTCAATCATTTATATCTTTTTAATACAAAAACCAACCATGATGCTCCGACAGGCAATTGGTTAGTCATTTTTAAAGTGGGTGGTGCCCGCTTCTCTAAAACAATACGTATTGAAACAGTTAAACCGAATCGTTTGAAAATCAACCTGACATACCCATCTGCGATTTTTAGCGAAGGAGAAAATAATACCGGTAATTTGCAAGTCAACTGGCTTCATGGCGCACCTGCCAGAAATGCAAAAGTAGTGATTGAAGCAACACTTGCCTCAACAAAATCAGAGTTTCCCGGATTTAAGGATTATGTTTTTGATGATCCTACCAAACAATTTGTTTCGAAAACATTTCCTGTTTTTCAAGGATCTGTTAATGAAGATGGATATGCTAAAGTAACCACTAAGTTAGATGTGGAAAAAATCAGCCCTGGTCTGGTTACTGTTCAATTGATTACCAAAGCTTATGAACCCAGTGGTGATTTTAGCATTGATCGTTTTATTATGAAATATGCACCTTATAGTGCATATGTTGGGGTAAAGATTCCTAAAGGATCGGATGGAGATTATTATTTGTATTCTGATGAAAAGAATTTGTTTCCTGTTGTTTTGATAGATAAAAATGGAAAACAAATTAACAGAAAATTGAAAGTTGAGATCTTTGAAATCTATTGGCGTTGGTGGTGGGATCGTTCTCCGGAGGAGAATCTGGCTGACTTTGTGTCTAATAGTAATAACAAACTATTGGTAACAGATTATATCACAACCGTGAATGGAAGAGCAATGTATGAAATGGATCTGGGAAAACAAACCTATGGCCGTAAACTGATTCGGATTACAGATGAGACAAGTGGGCATAGTACTGGAGCCTTGTTTTATACCTCCTACAAAGGTTGGTGGAGCAATGCAGGTTCAGAAAATCCGGGAGGTGCTGAAATGTTGATTTTTAACACGGACAAATCACGCTATCATGTAGGAGAACAGATCAACGTTGAGTTGCCTGTGGCATTTAAGGGGAGAGCTTTGGTCAGTATTGAGTCTGGAAGTAAAGTGATCCGGAATTTCTGGGTCGATCCTGAAAAATCATCAGGAAAGTTTTCCATCCAAGCCACAGAAGAGATGGCTCCCAATGTTTATATTCATGTGACCTATATTCAACCTCATAAAAATGGTTCCAAAAACACACCCATAAGGATGTATGGAGTTCAGTCTGTAAAAGTTGAAAACCCCAATACCCACTTGACTCCAGTAATCACTGTCAATAAAAAGTTAAAACCCCTTCAGAAGTTTACGGTTAGGGTAAAAGAGAAAACCGGTAAACCAATCACCTATACCATTGCTATTGTAGATGAAGGATTGCTGGATCTGACACGTTTCAAAACGCCTGATCCTTATGCCTCTTTTTATGCCCATGAAGCTCTCGGTGTAAAAACATGGGATCTGTACAAATATGTTACTACCCCTTTTAATGGTAAACTAGCAGGTTTGCTTGCTATTGGCGGAGATGAATTTCTAAATAAAAAAGGGAAAGAGAATAATAACCGTTTTAAACCTGTTGTTTTATTTCAGGGACCAGTATCTCTGAAAGCAAATGAAACGAAAACACACGATTTTTACATGCCAAACTATGTAGGATCTGTGAAAGTGATGGTTGTAGCTGGAGAAAATGGAGCTTATGGTAGTGCAGAAGAGGTAGTGCCTGTTCAACAAGATTTGATGGTTTTGCCCACACTCCCTAGAGTGGTAAGTCCTTCTGAAGAGATTTCAGTTCCCGTTACCGTTTTTGCTATGGATCCTAATGTTAAAAATGTAAAAGTCTCAATATCTGCTAATCCACTATTTGAATTTTTAGGGGAATCCACAAAGACACTGGTGTTCAGCAAACCAGGAGACCAAACGGTTGAGTTTAAAGTGAAAGTGAGATCTCAGATTGGTGAAGGGAAAATCATTGTAAATGGTGTTTCGGGTGAGCATAAAGCTATTTCTGAAACGGATTTACAGGTCAGACTACCCAATCCTCCGGTAACACAAATAACCTCGATCGTGATTGAACCGGGCAAAACATGGAATGGTACCGTTCAGG
>JAEWUL010000073.1 GCA_023459435.1 Bacteroidota bacterium | reverse complement strand
CTCCACACCAGCATGAATGGATCTGCGCGTAAAGTTTTTTAACCGCCATGTCTTTGTGGAATCATTATATAGAATTGTTTTAGCAGCAATTTTTGATTTAACAAACTGATTTCCCATCACTTCGTATGTGAAATGGTATCCCATGTTTTTAGATTTATCCCACCGCTCCACAAAAATGTAACTTGTATTGGAGTTTCTGACATGAATGCTGGATTTTGGGAAACTCCTTTTCTTCATCATCATCTCTTTGAATTGGTTCATCCGTTCAGTGGTTTTCGGAACCAATTCATTGGACATTACAACAGCTAATGATGTGATAATCAATGCACCTACTAAAAATGGAACTAAAAAACGATAGTAATTAACCCCTCCTCCTAATATAGAAATAATCTCATTTTGGTTTGACATTCTGGAGGTAAACCAGATCACACTGATAAAAGTGAATAATGGAATGAAGAGATTGATGAAATAAGGGATGAAATTAAGATAATATTTGGTGAAAATATCACTCATTGAAATGTTATTATCCAAAAAACGATGTACATTTTCTGAAAAATCGAAAACAACAATGATGGTCATCAAAAGGGTAATAGCAAAGAAAAACGAACTTAAAAACTTTTTAAGTACGTAGCTATCCAATATTTTCCAGCCAATCGCTTTTTTGATTTTGTGATATTTTTCAACAATGAACATGAAGTAGCGTCCCTTACTTTTTAAGCCATTGATCTAACCATCCCAGGAATTCTCGCTGCCATAACATAGCATTTTGTGGTTTTGTTACAAAATGATCCTCATCAGGAAAGAATAAGAATTTACTTGGAATCCCTTGAATTTGTGCTACATTGTATGCCTGCATCCCTTCTGTATATGGAATTCTGAAGTCATTACCCCCATGAATCACAAGAATAGGGGTGTCCCATTTTTTGACAAATTTATGAGGAGAGAAAGAATAGCTTTTATAGTTTTCCCAGTAAGGTCCCTCAATATCATGATTGGCAAAAAAGAGTTCTTCTGTAGTTCCATACCAGCTTTCCAGGTTGAACATTCCGCAATGTGCAATGAATGCTTTAAATCTTTTATTATGATTTCCAGCCAGCCAGTATACAGAAAATCCTCCATAGCTTGCGCCAACGGCACCTAAACGTTCTTGATCAACATATGGTTCTTTGGCAACATCATCAATTGCTGATAAATAATCCTTCATGTTTTGTCCACCGTAATCTTTACTGATCTGATCGTTCCACTCACTGCCAAATCCGGGAACACCTCTCCGATTGGGTGCTACAACAATATAACCCCTAGATGCCATCATCTGAAAATTCCATCTATATGAAAAGAATTGACTAACGGATGATTGTGGACCACCCTGACAATATAAAATGGTGGGATATTTTTGAGAAGGATCAAAATGGGGAGGTAAAATGACCCATACCAACATCTGTTTGCCATCCGTTGTTTTTACCCATCTTTTTTCAGTTTTACCTAATGTGATTTTTGAAAGAACATCTTTATTCACAAAAGTGAGCTGTTTTTCTGTTTTTGAACTCAAATCTACGGTAAAAATCTCTGCAGGTAAAGCATGGGTTGTTTTAGTCCCAATCAACTGATTTCCAGATTTAATAACATTTTGATAATCATGATCCCCATCTGTAATTTGTGTTATAGTCCCAGCAGGAATCTCTAAAGAGTATATCTGATGGGTTGCTTCTTTACAACTGATGAAATAAACCAGGGAACTGTTTGGATCCCAATGGAAGCTTTGCGCATCCTGATCAAAGTTTTCACTGTAATCTTTTGTGGTATTTGTTGTAAAATCATGTACAAAAAGACGATGTTTTTCAGATTCAAAACCATCTGTTTTCATACTCCACCATACCAGTTTTGTTCCATCTGGTGAAAAAACAGGATCCATATCGTATCCTTTATTCGGTGCTGTAAGATTCATAGTGGATTTTGAAGCGATATCGTATATATAAATATCCGTATTCGTGCTAACTGCAAAATCTTTGCCAGTAGATTTTTTAGAACAATACGCTATTTTTTTCCCGTCAGGGCTCCATGCAACTTGTTCAATGCCACCGTTTGAAGGGACAGGGGAATGAAATTTCTCCCCTTTCATCAACTCAATAGGTTCAGACATGGCAGGATAAGGCGCAATGAATAAATGGGCATATTTTCCGTCAGACCAGTCGTTCCAGTGTCTATACATCAAATCATCATAAATTTTGGCATTTGCTTTTGGAAGATCCGGATATCTATCCTCAATGGTTGGATCCAGCTGAACGCTCATCGAATATACAATATGTTGCATATCTGGCGCATATGAGAATGCATTGATATCTTCCGGGGCATTAGAGATCACTTTGCGGTTTTTCCCATCAGGATCCATTTCCCAAATCTGCATTTTACCCTCTTTGGGAGCCAAAAAAGCAATCTTTTTCCCATCAGGAGACCAGATCGCATCCGACTCATTATCAGCAGTTTTGGTTATTTGCGTAGGCTCTCCGCCAGATACAGGCATCGTGTATAAGTCATTATTCCCTTTATTAAGGGTATAATCATAATATCTGATCCCAAAAAGGAGCGTTGTACCATCCGGAGATAGTTTGGGATCTGAAATCCTTCCTAAATACCAAAGAATCTCTTCGTTGATCACTCCTTTGGAAAAATCAGGACTCTTTCTGCTCTCTTTCGTGATGATGGAATCCTTATCAGCAGGTTGTTTTGGAGTACAGGACATAAAAAATAGGGGTAAAAATGCGAATAAAAAGAAACATTTTTTCATAAAGGATATTTTTTTGCAAAAATAGGATTTTATTTTGAAAGTAGGGATCATTTTTTTCTATTTGGGCATTCCGGCATATACGCCCAATTGCGTATATGCCGTCGGGCTTTTTCCGGGGTACGCTATCGCTCCCGTACTTCGCTGCACATCGCTTTGTAAAACAAATCCCATTTCTGATCACCAGTCGCGGCGCTCGTTCCAGCTCGTACCGCCTTCGGCGCCCTCCAAATCCCTAATGCAGTTAAAAATCCCCTCCTGTAATATTTGATCTCTTTTTTCGTTTATTATTAAAACAAAAATATCATCTTGTATGGGATACTATAAATGGATCATTTTATTGCTCTTTGCTATATTTGCTACCACCAATTCTTATGGACAAGAGTATACTTTAACCATACATGTGTCGAATATAAAAGAGAAAAAAGGAACCATCATCGTCAGTGTATTTGATAATATCAACGATTTCTTAAAAGAAGGTAGGGAATTTTATAAACAAGTAGTTCAGGTTAAAGATAGTTTTATATTGTTTACCTTTCGAAAAATTCCGAAAGGGAGGTATGCCATCGCATTATTTCATGATCTTAATGGAGATTCAAAATGTAATAAAAATCTTATTGGTCTCCCTAAGGAGGGGTTTGGATTTTCTAATAATTTTATACCCATCTATAGACCCCCTAGGTTTGATGAGGTGCAATTTGAAATTAAAGAGAATCATAAAGAGGAAATCAAATTGCTCCATTTTTAATAAATAATGGACCAATTTATTGTATTTTTGCAAAAATTTTCATCATGTCACAAAATCCAAATCAAGTTTGCACACAAGCTGTTGTCCGGGAAGTTCACGATACTTATATTGTTGCTGAAATTGTTATTCAATCTGCCTGTGCAGCATGTCATGCTAAAGATGCTTGTGGTGTTTCAGATCGCCGGGAAGAAAAAATAAAAGTGCCCATATCAAATCCACAAATCTACTCCATTAGTGAGGTTGTCAGCTTAGAAATGAAACAGGGCCTTGGCATGAAAGCTGTTGTGATTGCCTATCTTTTACCCTTCTTTGTCCTAATACTTGGATTGTTGGTTACTTACAAAATATCGAAAAACGAACTCTTAAGCATTGGGGTCTCCCTTGTATTAACTGCATTGTATTACCTATCTATCTATAAATTAAAAGACAAATTCGAAAAGGAATTTGTCTTTACTATTAGAAAACAGGAACAATAAGCTGTATTTATTCTGTGGCTGCAGTAAATTGTTGCAGAAAACGAACATCATTTTCGAAATATAACCTGATATCGTTGGTTTTATATTTCAACATCGTCATTCTTTCAATCCCTATGCCAAAGGCATATCCCGAATATTTTTTGCTATCAATACCACAATTATCCAACACGTTAGGGTCAACCATTCCACAACCCATAATTTCAACCCAACCGGAATATTTACAAACATTACACCCTTTTCCGCCACAAATCATGCATTCAATATCCATCTCTGCAGAGGGTTCCGTGAAAGGGAAGTAAGAGGGCCTTAACCTGATTTTGGTTTCTGCTCCAAACATCTCTTTTGCAAAAAACAGTAAGATCTGCTTCATGTCTGCAAAAGTCACGTTTTCCGCTATATACAACCCTTCAACCTGATGAAAAATACAATGGGAACGAGCTGTTATCGTTTCATTTCTGAACACTCTTCCGGGACAGATTACCCGGATAGGAGGTTGGTTTTTCTCCATTGTTCTTACTTGAATAGAGGAAGTATGGGTTCTTAGCAACATTTCAGGATTCACATTCACAAAAAAGGTGTCCTGCATATCACGTGCAGGGTGCTCCGGGGCAAAATTCAATGCGGAAAATACATGCCAGTCATCTTCAATGTCAGGCCCCGAAACAGGAACAAAACCTAACTTCTCAAAAATTTCACACACCTGATTTAAAACAATAGATACAGGATGCATGGATCCAACAGAGTAACCGGAACCAGGTCTTGTTACATCAATATCTGATTGATTATATGTAATTTGAGATTCAAGTTTGTTTTTATAATCATCAAATAACTGTTGCGCATATTGTTTTAATAAGTTCACTTGTTGTCCAAACTCTTTCCTTTGCTCTGGATCAACATTTTTTATCTCACTTAAAAGTTCTTGTAATTCAGATTTTTTACTTAAAAATTGCAATCTGAACTGTTCCAGCTGTTCATTGTTCTCAACAACAAACTGATCCAGACTCTGTTTTATGATTTCGATTTTTGACATTCTGAAAATGTTATTGAATTATGGTAGCTGATACTATTTTGATATCCTGTTTAGGTCTATCACCAGGATTTGTAGGTTGAGATGCAATCAGATCAACAATCTCCATTCCTGTAATCACTTCACCAAAAACAGTATATCCGCCATCTAAATGGGGAGCACCTCCAATAGCCTGATAGGTGTTGATCTGTTCAGGACTCCAGATGTAACCTGTTCTTTGGGTTAACATTTGCATATCCTGGGCAGAGAATGTTCTGCCATCAACAATGTAAAACTGACAACCGGAAGAGGCTTTTTGTGGATTTTGGGCATCACCTAAACGAGCTGCTGCAACAGCACCCCTTTTGTGAAACAACGATTTGTTAAATTCAGCAGGAATCGTATATCCAACACCTCCACTTCCTAATTGTTGGTTAGGGCGGGCCGTTTTTGAATCAGGATCTCCACATTGGATCATAAAATTTCGAATCACTCGGTGAAATAATATCCCATCATAAAACTTTTCATTCACTAATTTGATAAAATTATCACGATGTAATGGGGTTTCATTGTATAATCCAATTACAATTTGTGCTACTTGGTCGTTAATCGATACTTCAAACTTTACTTTTGTCATCTCTTTTGGTTTTTCTTGGTTCACTTTGTTTGTTTCAGTTTTATTCGTTTTTTGATGATTGTCATTAACAGAACATCCTGAAATAAAAATAGTTACAATAAATAAAATGGATAAAAATGCAATTTTTTTCATTTAAATCTGATTTAAATTGGGTTAAAAAAGTTTTTTTTTAATCTTTTGGCAAAATTACAATTATTTTTTTCTCTTTTAATGAATAAAATTAACATTGTTTAAGATTTTTTTATTAATTTTGCTTTTGGTATCCAATAAAAGGATTGAAACTATAAATTTGACGCATGACGAAAACGAAGCTTGTTGAAATGAACGATTTTTTCCCAACTCAAAATCGATCCTTAAAGCTCATTCTCAAATGGGCTTCCAGGGTTTTCCGTTTTGATGAAATGAATCGTGTATATGAAGAAGTGGAACACTTACAGGGGAATGAAATGACAAAAAAATATTTGGAGATTCATAATATTACCTATACTTCGGATACCAATCAAATAGAGTATATCCCCAAAAAAGGAGGGGTTATCATTGTTTCAAATCATCCAACCGGGATATTGGACGGAGTGGTTCTGATAGATATGATCTCCAGAATAAGGCCCGATGTTAAGTTTTTAGGTAATTTTCTCTTGAGTAGAATGACCCCCTTAAAACCGTTTCTCATTGATGTCAATCCTTTTAATTCAAACAGCGGTCAAAATATTTCAGGAATTAAAAATGCACTTCAACATGTGAAAGAGGGTGGTGCATTGGTCATCTATCCAGCCGGTTCTGTGGCTACTATTCAAAGAAACTTCAGAATTACAGATCACAAATGGGTGCCCTCCATAATGAAATTTATTAGAAAAGCAGATGTTCCCGTAATTCCGCTTCACCAAAGTGGAAAAAACTCTTTTTGGTTCCATGCTCTGGGGTTAATTCACCCTTTTCTTAGAACAGCGATGTTGTTGAGGGAATTTCTGAATAAAGATAACGAACCTGTTAATATCTCCATTGGAGCTCCTATATTTCCTGTTAAGTTAAAAACGCTTCCGGATCAGTGTTTTACAAATTATATCAGAACAAACCTTTATCTTCTGAAAGCAAAAACATGGGAAAACGAACTCCTTAAACCCGATCACAATACCATTGTAAAACAGATCCCTGAATCAGTTGATCAAACTGAAATTTTAAAAGAGATTGAGATTCTGAAAACGAAAAGTTTACTCTTCCAGCAAGGATTCATGTTTGTGTTTTTTGCAGAACCTATAGATATTTCCTATATTTTAATCGAAATAGGAAGATTAAGAGAGATCACCTTTAGAGAAGTAGGAGAAGGAACCAATATGGAGATCGATACCGATAAATATGA
>JAEWUL010000072.1 GCA_023459435.1 Bacteroidota bacterium | reverse complement strand
AGTGAGGAGGGATCTGATCTATAGTTCCTGTGAACCGTTTTGCAGTTTGAAGTACCATTTCGTGGGTGATATGTTCGAACGGAAAGGTTTCGTTGATCTCTTTTTCGAGGTCGTAACTGGAGGTAGTCGCTCCGAGCTGGATGGTTCCGGTATACTCTTTTTCGAGGCCCATAAGGGAATCAATTTTTTTGGTAAAGGAACCCACACACACAATGATGATTCCGGTAGCCAATGGATCGAGCGTTCCGGCATGTCCCACTTTTATTTTCAGTTTCAATTCCTTTTTGATATAGTTTTTCAATTTGGCAACCACATCAAAAGAGGTACACCGATAGGGTTTATCGAATACAAGGATGGCCCCTTCGGGGTCGATGTTTAACTCCGGGAAGCTAAATCTGGTTTTATGAATATTTCTGTTTTCGGGTCTGTTGAGTTCCATATTAAATAAGTCCGGTAATGATAGCCAGGGCGCCTGCTATTGCACAGTAGATGGCGAACCAGATTAGATTTGCTTTTTTGACCAGTTCAATCATCCATTTACATGCAAAACAACCCACAGTGTAGGATGCTAAGAATCCGATAATGAGAGAAGAGGTTGGGATTCCTGAAGCGGCTGTAGAAAAATCACCGCCCACTATTCCGAGAAATGTTTCGCCCAGGATTGGGATTAAGACCATTAGGAAAGAGAATTTAGCGACCTCATCTTTTCTCACACCCAATAACAAACCGGTTGCGATAGTGGTTCCGGAGCGGGATAAGCCTGGCATAACGGCCACGGCCTGAGCTAACCCAATAATAAAAGAGGAGCCCCAGCCAACGTTTTTTCTTTGTTTAAATTTCACAAAATTCGTAAGGGTCAACAATAGAGCTGTAATCATCAACATGACACCAACCAACAAGATCCCTTCACCGAACAAAGCTTCCACATGATCTTTCAAAAAGAGGCCCACGATCATCACGGGAATCATGGAGAGGAGTATTTTTCCGATATATTGGGTTTCCTCATTCCATTCCAGTTTAAAAAGTTTCATCACAAGATGAAGAATCTCTTTTCTAAGAATTGTGATGGTACTCAAAACGGTACCAAAGTGGACCATCGTTTCAAACACGATATTATCACTGGTGGACAAGCCCAACAACTCTTTGCCGATTACGAGATGGCCACTGCTGCTGACAGGTAGAAATTCGGTGATTCCTTGAATGATCCCTAAGATAAAAGCTTCAAATCCGTTCATGGTTTATTGTTTTTCGTATTGCATGGTTTGCTCTGAAAAGAACTCTAATTTTACACCCGCCATTCTGAACATCTCTTCCGATTCACCCCCTGCATGGTATTTTTTTTCACAAACGACGCGGGTGATTCCACAATTGATGATCAACATAGCACACACTCTGCAGGGAGTCATTCTACAGTAGAGGGTACTATTTAATAGCGAAATTCCCAGTTTAGCTGCCTGACAAATCGCATTTTGTTCTGCGTGAACGGTTCTGACGCAATGATTGGTCACAGAGCCATCTTCGTGGACCATCTGTTTCATCTGGTGCCCCACATCATCACAATGGGGCATTCCAATTGGGGAGCCCACGTAGCCGGTTACTAAAATCTGGCGATCTCTAACAATCACACAACCACTTCTTCCTCTGTCGCAAGTGGCACGTTTGCTAACGGTATGAGCTATTTCCATGAAATATTCATCCCAGCTTGGTCTTACATATTTTGATTCTTCCATATATCCGTTTTAGACATTATTGAACTCTAATTTTTTGATCCAGTTGCAAATTTGCACCATCCCCTTTCAGATTGTTCCATTTGATCAGTTGCTCTACTGTAGTATTATAGATTCTAGCAATTTTGAAAAGGGTATCCCCACTTTTAACCACATGAAATTTTGGATTATCTTTTGTTTTTTCCGGATATAGTACATTTCTGTAAATGGGATCCATTCTGATCAGATCAGGTGTTACGACAGGTACCATATTAAAATCTGAGATGAGCAATTCCACCTGATCATCCTTCAGTTTTCTATTGATAAAATCAATAACTTTATTGGGGTTTATTAATTGGTTGAATAGTCGGATTTCGAAATGGAGGATTGTTTCGATTGTATTTCCTGAATTTCCTGCATTTCCGACCAGTTGACCGGCATTAACGATTTGACCGGGGACCACTGTCATCTGATCCAGGTGGGCATAAACGGTTTCGAGGCCATTATAGTGTCTGATCACCACAACTTTACCATAATCGTTATAATATCTGGCAACTCTGACTACGCCATCGAAGCAGGCAACGACAGGTGCTCCTTTTGTTTCGGCAAAGTCAACTCCGGCATGAAACACTTTTTTATGGAATCCGTAATCGAGGATCAAATTTCCGGAGCAGGGGAAAGCGAAAGGGTTATTATGGTTTTCGATCAGATTGATTTTCAAGCTATTTTGGAAAAATGGGATCTCAAAAACAGTGGATCTGATATGCATGGTATCCCATAATTGATTATAGAGGTGATAGGCAGGAATTTGAAATGGTTCCTGAATCAGTACGATTTCTGAAAAATCAAGTTGATCCCATTCGGGGATAAGATAGAGTTCATTATCGACAAGAGCTCTGTTTTGAGTTTGATCATCAATATCTACTCCAATGGTTTGAGCCAATGAGATATGACAAGTTATCCAAATGAGAATGAAGATCAAGTGCTCTTTTTTCATATTTATGGATTGGTGTTTTGAATAATGTTAGAAGAGGAGAAGCCCTCTACAAAAGGGAGCGTGATCACTTTACCCCCCTTTTCGATTACGAAATCGGCACCCACAATCTGGTCTATTGAATAGTCGCCCCCTTTTACCAGAAAATCGGGGGATATAGTATGAATCAGGTTCAGAGGGGTATCTTCATCAAATAGGATCACAAAATCTACGAACTGAAGGGCCGCGAGTACCATTGCCCGAGCAAATTCGGGGTTAACGGGTCTGGATTCCCCTTTCAGTCTTTTCACTGAAAGATCGGTATTCAGGCCCACTACTAAAAGGTCGCCGAGTTCTCTGGCCTGAGCAAGATATTGGATATGTCCCAGGTGAATGATATCAAAACATCCGTTTGTAAAAACGATTTTCTGATCTGAAAGAGAGGGTTTCAGGGTTTCAAACTGTGATCTGGTGATGATTTTTTCTTGGATCGGAAATTTCATAATCTATGTTGTTTTCAAGTCCACTTTTTTATTGATAAAAGCAGCGAGCACCAGGGAAGCAAATCCGAGGATCAGAATCATAACGGTTTGAGCGCTCCATCCGATCCAGGCAGCGGCGAGTCCCTGAGTATATTTCACACCGTAGAGGACGAATATTTCAGCAACCAATAAAGGATAAGCCCCTAAACCACCCTGAGCTACCATAAAACCTATGGTTCCGAATGCCAGTATAGAGAGTGCGGGAGTAAAACCGAGTCCACTTAAAAAATCAAAGGCAAAAAACATGATATAGGAACCCAGGAAGTAGGAGGTCCAGATACAAAGAGAATAAAAGATAAAGAGGGTCGGATTTTTCAGATCTTTGATTGAGATCAACCCTTGCCAAACTCCTTTCATCAGATGTCCGATTTTTGCAAAAAAGGGCACTTTCATCCAGTGTTTACGGGTAAAATAGAGGGCAATAAGTGATCCCAAAGCGAGAATTCCAATGGTGATGAGGAGATAATTATGGAGCATAGTAGAAAACTTATGGCTTATCCACAAGCCCATTGTTTCACCGGTATTTTGATCCACCACCAGTTCCGACAGAACAGAAGTGTTCAAAGCGATGGCTAACACCATTAAGAAAGCCCAGATGATCAAGTCAATAACGCGCTCTGTGACAATGGTCCCCAAAGATTTTTGGAAAGGGATCTTATCGTAGCGTTGTAAAAAACTACATCTTAGAACCTCACCCAGGCGAGGGAAAGCCAGATTGGCCAGGTAGCTCACCATCACGGCATAAAAAGAGGTGCTCTTTCTCAATTCATAGCCTAATGGTTTGATTAACATCACACTTCTGAGGCCCCGGCAATAATGACCAAAAGCCATAACCACTATGGAAAGCATGACGAAAAAGAACGGTTTTGGTCTGAAAATACCAAGAGAACTTTCTTTGATGATTTGAATGTCATGTGAAGATAAATCTTTGATAGAGAGCCAAATAAAAAACACACCGACACCGAGAAAGAAAACAAGTTGTAAGAGTTTTTTAATCCATTTTTTGTTCATAACCAGGGATTCGTTAGTTGTGTAAGTATTTTAAAATGATTTGATCTATTTGATGATGGAGTGTCGGAATATCATGATCATTGCGGATAACATCATCGGCCTGACGGATACATTCACTTAAATTTTGTTTATTGGGATCGGTGGAGGAGAGTTCTCTTTTTTCGTTAGCGAGAAAAGTATCAAAATCGATTTTATCGGTTTCAGAATTGCGTACAATGATTCTGTCATATCTTAAATGGGGTTCAGCATCCACAGCCAGGAGGAAGAAATCCCCTTTTCTACGAAGTGATTCAATTTCGCCGGGTGTTCTGATACTTTCAATCACGGCATTTCCGCCATTTGTAATGGCAATTTTATGAATCTGATCGGTAATAAAAGAGGGGGAGTTCTGCTCCCTTAATTCGTTAGCGATTGCTACATACACATCTCTGTTTAAAGGCAATCCTCTTTTTTCCGCTTCATCGATTAAGAAATTGCGTACTGAATAGTGTTGAAAAGCGTACTTTTCTATCAAATAGTCAACAATAGTACCCTTTCCGGCACCAATAGTTCCTGTAATTCCGATTATCATTTTTTTGTAAATCTATTTAGGTGCAAAATTACATCAAATTCCGTTAACAAACGAATTTGTGAGCAAAATGTTATCCTGAGACGTTATTTTTTCACAAACTTCTTCATAAGATTCCCTTGTTTGGTTTTCATCTGAATGAAATAAACTCCGGATGATAGATCTGATACATTGATAACCGTTGCATGTTCCGTAAAAGAGATCTTTTTGACCTGTTTTCCATAAATATCGAATATCAAACACGCATCCATTTGAATATCCTCAGAAAGGTATCCATGAATATATTCTACCTGAAGATTGGTAGGGGGTAAACACGAAAAGTTTGCCACGACAAGTGTTTGTTGGGCATTGGTGCACAACAAAAAGAAAAGAAAACTGATAAAGATTACAAATTTTTTCATAGTATATTTTTTATAATAAAAAAAGGCTGTCTAATCGTAGACAGCCTTTTGACTATAATGTTAACTTAAAAAGCATCACAACTGCATTGTAAATTCCTATCACCATGAGCATCATTTACTTTTCCTACAGTTGGCCAATATTTTTCGGTATGAGGAAGAGGGAATGCAGCTTTTTGACGAGAATATGGTTTATCCCATTCATCACCACAAACGAGGCACATGGTATGAGGTGCATTTTTGATCACATTGTTGGAACGGTCAGCGATTCCATTTTCAATTTCGCGAATCTCTTCACGGATTGCGATAAAGGCATCACAAAGACGATCCAATTCGCTTAGAGGTTCACTTTCTGTTGGTTCAACCATTAAAGTACCATGAATTGGGAACGCCACAGTAGGGGCATGGAATCCGTAGTCCATTAATCTTTTTGCAATATCAATCACCTGAACTCCAGCTGTTTTTTCGAATTCATTGCAATCCAGGATCATTTCATGGGCACACATTCCATTAGAACCGGTATACATAATTTTGTAATGATCCTGAAGGCGTGCTTTGATATAATTTGCATTTAAGATAGCATATTTTGTGGCTTCTTTCAATCCGAATCCACCCAACATTTTAAGATATCCGTAGGTAATCGTAAGAGCAGCAGCGCTACCATAAGGGGCAGCAGCTACAGGATCTCCATTTTTGCCTCCGGTTGGAATCAGAACATGGTTTGGTAAAAACTCTACCAGATGTTCAGCCACACCGATTGGTCCGATACCGGGCCCACCACCACCGTGAGGAATGGCAAAGGTTTTATGTAGATTAAGGTGGCACACATCTGCTCCCATATAACCCGGAGAAGTAAGTCCCACCTGAGCATTCATATTGGCTCCATCCATATAAACCAAACCACCATTATCATGGATGATTTTGATAATCTCCAGGATCGCTTCTTCAAAAACGCCATGGGTAGATGGATATGTAATCATGATACATGCCAGACGGTCATGATAGAGTGTTGCTTTCTCTTTCAAATCCTGAACATCGATCTCTCCACACGCTGTAGATTTCACAACCACAATTTCGAAGCCTGCTTTAGCAGCAGAAGCTGGGTTTGTACCGTGAGCAGAAGCAGGAATCAAACAGATATCTCTTTGGGTTTGCCCTTTGCTGATATGATAATTACGGATCGCATTAATACCGGCATACTCTCCCGCTGCACCTGAATTAGGCTGGAATGAGATCGCTTTAAACCCGGTTATGATGCTCAACCATTGATCCATCTCCTGAATCATTTTCATGTAACCTTGCACCTGTTCAACAGGAGCAAAAGGATGGATAGCTCCCACTTCAGGCCAGCTTAATGGGAACATTTCTGCAGCAGCATTCAGTTTCATGGTACAGGATCCAAGGGGAATCATGGCTCTGTTCAATGATAAATCTTTGATTTCCAACATCTTCATATATCTCATCATCTCTGTTTCAGATTGATATTTGTGGAAGATATGATGGGTCATAAATGGGGTTGATCTGGTTAATTCAGAAGGGATATGAAGAGGAGGAATCACGCCTGTATCGACACATACGAAAGGATTAAACGGCTTTTGAACAGCTTTTGCCAACACTTCAATGATGGCATTCACATCTTCCAAAAGAACGGTTTCATCCAGTGATATAGAAATACATTCATCACACCAGTAATAGAAATTCATTTTATGATCCAGAGCTATTTTTTTCATAACCTCTGTTGTAAAACCTTCTGGAACTTGCAAACAAATCGTATCAAAGAAGTATGGGTTGTGATTTTTGTAGCCTAACTTCACAGCTTCATCGGCTAGTATACCGGCTAGAATATTAATTTTAGTAGCTTTATCTTTCAATCCTTTAGGACCATGCCACATTCCGTAGAAGCCGGCGGTAATTGCAGAAAGTGCTGATGCTGTACAGATATTGGAAGTTGCTTTTTCTCTTTTGATATGTTGCTCTCTGGTTTGTAAGGCCATACGAAGTGCTTTATTTCCATGAGCATCGATCGTAACACCGATGATACGACCCGGCATTTGACGTTTCATGTCATCAATACAAGCAAAGTAGCCTGCATGAGGGCCTCCGAAACTCATTTGAGTACCAAAACGTTGAGCAGTACCTACCACACAATCAGCACCCCACTCTCCCGGAGGAGTTAATAAGGTCAATGCCAATAGATCTGCTGCTACTCCTACAAAAACACCTTTAGATTTTGCATCTGCTGCAAATTGTTTATAATCTACTACTTCACCCCAACTACTAGGATACTGAACCATGATTCCAAAGAAAGTTTCATCGATTTTCATTTGAAAAGGATCTCCGGTTACCACTTCAATTCCGAGAGGTTTCGCATTGGTCTGGATTACAGATAATGTTTGAGGGAACACATCATGAGAAACAAAAAACTTATTCACACCATTTTTCACAGCATCTCTTTTACGGCTATTGAAAAACATCAGCATCATCTCACCGGCTGAGGTAGCTTCATCCAGCATAGATGCATTGGCAATAGGCATTCCTGTCAGGTCAGAGATCATGGTTTGATAGTTCAATAATGCTTCCAGACGACCTTGAGAGATCTCCGCCTGATAAGGAGTATAAGCAGTGTACCAACCCGGATTTTCGGTAATATTTCTTAAAATGACCCCTGGGGTATACGTATTATAATAACCCATTCCAATATATGATTTGAATATATCGTTTTGGGCAAATAAACCTTTAATATGCGCTAAATACTGTCCCTCAGTCATTCCTTCAGGTAATGGAAGATCCTCTTTTAAGCGAATTCCTTTTGGAATTGTTTTATCGATCAATTCATCAATAGATGTTACACCGATTACTTGTAACATTTTATCTAAATCCTCCACTTGAGGTCCGTTATGTCTTAACGTAAAATCATCTTTTATCATCTTGAATATTATTAAGTTATAAATTAAAATCGAAAAATATTTAAACGTGCAAATATACAAAATATTCGACGAATTTCCTAAACAATAATGACGTAAATGATGATAAATAAGTTTTTCCTATTTCAAGATGTTTCTCTTGTAAATATCAAATGTATTTTGCAATAAGGATGCGATGGTCATTGGACCCACACCACCCGGAACAGGTGTAATTGCTGATGCCATTTTTTCAATACTTGTTACATCGATGCTATTATAAACGTCACCCACTAATTTTCCTTCAATACTATTAATCCCCACATCAATGACAACAGCTCCCTCTTTTAGCATATCTGCATGAATTAAATTGGGACATCCGATTGCTACGATTAAAATTTCAGCCTGACGGGTTAAATGGGGCAGATCTCTTGTTTTAGAATGACAAATGGTAACCGATGCATTGTTTTTTAACATCAGTTGAGCAGTAGGATTTCCAACGAGATTACTTCTGCCAATAATCACACAATGTTTTCCTGAGATTTTAATCTGTTCCTCTTGGAGCAATGAAAGGATTCCTCTGGGTGTACACGGTACAATTCCATCGTTAGATGTAGCCAGAAGTCCTACATTCATGGGATGAAGTCCATCCACATCTTTTCGGTAATCTATAGTATTGATTATTTTGTTACTATCAATATGTTTGGGTAATGGTAACTGAACTAAAATGGCATCAACAGCATCGTCTTGGTTTAACTGCTGAATCAGTTGAAGAAGTTCATTTTCAGAAGTATGACATGGCAAGGTATGAATATCACAATCCATTCCAATGGCATTGGCTGCCTTTTTTTTATTCCCTACATGCGTCGCACTATGTGGATCATCGCCTACTAAAACCAGATCTAATTTTGGAGCACGCTGATATTTTTCAACATGATAAGCAATATCTATTGCAAGAATAGACTTTATTTTTTTAGCTAAAGCACTACCGTTGATGATTTTCATAATTGTAAGTATTGAATTGCAAAAGTACCATTTTTTTCTACAACTTTTGTAAAATCTGAGCTATCTTCTCCTCTTCCGACTTAGAAATATCGATCCAATGAATGTTAAACCCCTCACGCTCCATTTTTCTAAACCAGGTCATTTGTCTTTTTGAAAATTGATGAATGGCAATATTCAGTTTCTGAAAAAGGGTTTTTTCATCTATTTCGTTAAGAATGAACTGAGTGACAAATTTATATTCTAATCCGTATCTAATCAGTTGTTGAATGTTAACACCATCATCCATAAGTTGTTGAACTTCCTGAATCATGCCGTTTTCTAAACGTTCTTTTAATCTTCTGGTGATTTTTTGTCTAATGAGATCCCGATCCCCATGAAGACCAAAAATGATGGAAGGGATTGGTTGAGTCCACTCCATTAATTCTGGATGTTCCTGATAGTAGTGTTCAATTTCTAAAGCCCTCAACAGTCGGGTTCGTGTTTCAATATCTGTCTGATTGTGCAAAGGTTTAAATTGAGCCAGCATTTCAGCTAGTTTTTCATCCGATATGGTGCTCCACTCCATCCTCAGAGTCTGATTTTCCGGCACAGGAAATAGTTTATACCCTTTTAAGAGAGCTTCCATATACATTCCGCTCCCTCCACATAAAATTACTGGCTTTCCTCTTCTTTGAATATCCTGTATCGCACTGAATGCCAGTTGCTGGTACTGAAAAACGTTGTATTCAATTCCAGGTTCTACAATATCAATTAGATGAAATGGAATTTGAACACCATCTATACAGTAATCTGAAAGATCCTTACCTGTGCCGATATCCATTTTTCGGTACACCTGACGGGAATCTGCACTTACAATTTCACCGCCTAACTCTTTGGCCAGCAAGGCTGCAATACGTGTTTTCCCGGTTGCAGTTGGTCCTAAAATGGTAATGATCCTATTCATAGAGGTATTAATGTGCATCAAACCAGCTTTTTCCACTATTAATTTCTACTTCTAACGGCACTTTTAAGTTCATCGCCTGATTCATCAGACGGGGAATCATTTCCATCACAACAGGAAGTTCATCCTGAGGAACATCGAAAATGAGTTCATCATGCACTTGAAGCACCATTTTAGTTTTTAAATTTTTATCATTCAACTCTTTAAAAATATGGATCATAGCAACCTTGATAATGTCAGCGGCTGTTCCCTGAATAGGAGCATTGATGGCATTTCGTTCCTCTGCTTTCCGCAAAATTCCGTTTGAGGATCTGATATCCCGGATATATCTTCTCCGGCCTAATAAGGTTTCCACATATCCTGTTTTTCGCGCAAACTCCAGAATCCCTTCCATATAAGCTTCTATTTTGGGAAAACTTTTATTATAATCTGAGATCAGTTGTCTGGCTTCTACTTGTGGAATATGCAATCTTTCAGAGAGTCCAAAGGCAGAGATCCCATACAAGATCCCAAAATTTACCGTTTTGGCATATCTTCTCTGTTCCGCTGTTACCTGGTTTCCAGGGAGATGAAACACCTGTGCTGCAGTTGCCGTATGGATATCCTCATGATTCAGAAAAGCCTGAATCATATTCTGGTCTTCTGATACAGACGCAACAACCCTTAACTCAATTTGAGAATAATCCGCAGAGACAAGCCAATGATCTTCAGATGAAGCAATAAAAGCTTTTCGGATCTCTTTCCCTCTATCTGTTCTGATTGGAATATTCTGAATATTGGGGTTGATGGAACTTAACCGACCCGTTGAAGTGGTTGTTTGTTGAAAAGTAGTGTGAATTTTTCCGGTTTTAGGATGGATCAGCTGGGGTAGTGCATCAATATATGTTGATTTTAATTTGGATAGGGATCGCCATTCCAAAATTAATGGAACAATAGGGTGTTTGTGAGTTAATTTGACTAAAATCTCTTCTCCTGTCTGGTATTGTTTGGTTTTGGTTAATTTGGCGTTTTCAATAATTTTTAGTTTTTCAAAAAGAACTTCCCCCATTTGTTTAGGTGAACCAATATTAAATGTAGTTCCTGCATACTGATAGATCTGCGTTTCAATCTCTTTTAGTTCGGCTGCCATTATCTCAGAACTTTCTGCCAATACAATGGGATCCAGTTTGATTCCATTCAACTCCATATCTGCCAGTACTTCTGTCAATGGCATTTCCAGATTCTCAAACAAGTCAATCAGGTTTGATTTTCTTAAATCTTCAACAAATACCGAATATAATAACTGATACACTTCCACTTTTTCACATGTGGCTTGAATGATTTTTTCTAATGTCGTTTCTGTTTCCTGAGGTAACAATTCATAGGTTAAATGATTCTCTGTCAGTCGCTCCAGCTGATGTGAATTCTCCGGTTGTAAAAGATAATGAGCTACCTGTAGATCAAACAAACGGGTTTTATTATTGATTTTCAATAATTTAAACAATTTAAAAGTACCTTTTACCTGAAAAGAGACAATCTCCTTTTCCTTTTCAAAAATCGTTTTAAATAAGGACACATAGTGTCTTTCTGTATTTTCCAGAATATGATAATAAATGGTTTCAATGGTATTTGAAAAAACAAAACCTGCTATTTTTTCATTCACATAAATCCATTCAAAAAACAATCGTTCAGCTTGAAGAATATTGTGATCCAATGTTTGTGGATCTTTGATTTCCACAAAATGGTGTGTTTTATCCTGAAAACGGGAAAAAGGGTGCTCTATTGTTTCAGAAATGAGTTCTTCCTGACTTGAAAAAAGGTCTGGAACGGTAGGTTTTATTTTGTTTTGCAAAGAGAGGTCTGTAAATACTC
>JAEWUL010000071.1 GCA_023459435.1 Bacteroidota bacterium | reverse complement strand
AATCACAATATTCTCTTTGCCACATCTCTCTCAGTTCTTGCTCAGTCATTCTGTGAGCCTTGACTTTTACAAATGCCATTACCAGCCTCCATTTAAATTTATACGAAAAATATTTAATTTTTCCTCCCATTTTGGTGTTGGACAAATAGGCCTTTGTAAGTATTTCGATTCAATATATTCAATCAGATCAAGTTTAGCTTTGCTGTAAATTTCTTTGTTAAATTTTGCTGCTGTCAATCCAGTAATGATGTCAGCAAGTTGAATCCCTAAAGATTGCTCGGAAGGTAATGCTTGAACCTGATTTATGACCGAGGTTAAATTGGAAAATTGTAGAATTTTATTTAATTCTTTAAGTCTGTTTTTATTTCGATTTACCTTATAGTCCAGAAAAATATCATATTTGTTAAAATCAAATATCCAATGATTTAAAAGTTGATAATAGAATTTATAAAAGCCTAATTCAGAATCTTGCTTATTGAATTTTATATGATCAATTTTATTCGCCTCAACAAGAATTACCCTAAATCTGATGTAATCTGAATTGAAGAAATAGTCTATAACTTCTTTATAGAGTTCGAAGTATGAGGGCGAGATTTTTTTCCATTTTAATTCTCCTTTAATATTATATTTTTCTTTAATCTCATACATTTCAGATTTTAATCTTTCCCGATTTTTTGATTCAATCCATATCCCTCCAATTGCAGCATATTTATGAGCTTCCTTTTTTGCGAAAGCTTCCGGTCCTGATTCATCGCAATAAACTTCAAAATTCATGTTTCTAATATTTAATAATTATTGTTTTGCATTTATTTTATTTCTAAACTTTCAATATTTGAGCAATTTTCTAAGCTTTCATAAATTTATTTGTTTTACCATATCTAAATAAAATCACCATAATTCAGGCTTGAGCCATTTGGCTAAAGATGATGGTTCTAATTTATTAGAAAATCCTTTGTCAGTGATAAGTTGTTGACATTTCAAATAATCCTCTTTCTGCAAAAGTGGATTAACCAAAATAGCAAATTCTGTACTTTTAGAAAAACCAACATTTAATGCTATCCCTTCCTGTTCAAATCTAGTTTTTAATTTAATAACAAACCGATATTCCCTTTCATAAGCAAACACGAACTCTTTTCTAAAAGCAAGATATTTAACCTTTTTTTTCGACAATTCAGTTTTTTCTACGTTGATCAGGTTTTTATATTTAACCTTGCCGTGAACAATTTTTTCAATTTTCGGGATTAAAGTGTCCGCAATTTTTGTTGACTCAACCAGTTTAACAAAATATTCTCGATTAAATCTTATGGCGTATTTTCTTCTATTTGATTCAGAATCAGAAAATGTGTCCCAAAATGCCAATGTTTCTTTATTCCCAACATGGAAACAACTAATTAAATGCCTTTTCTTCCTATCTTCTATTTTTCTAAAATTTGGTCTATCTTTAATTAAATCGTTTATCCCTACACATTCCATTTTATCACCAAACTTGTCAGAACGTGAAAACCAAATGTTCCCTGTTTCCAGAAATTTTAATAAATTCGCTTCAGAAATAAACTTATATAGATATTTACCTCTAATTTCTTTCGTGTTATAGGTCTTCCATTCCATATTATTGAATATAGTTTAATCTTTTCTTCCCCGTCAACAACACCTGCATCAAGCCCTTTTTCTGCTCCTTCAACTTCTCTGCTTTGGCTTTGAGCAGGTTGATTTCTTTATCTGCAGTTTGTAGTACTTTGGCGATGGTGATTTGTTCTTCGAAAAATGGAATTTTGATTTTTAAAGAGAAAAAATCGGAAGGCGTTACATTCAATAATCCATGAGCTCTGCCACCTTCATGGGCGATTTTCGTCAAGCCTTTATCAAGATGGTTTTCACCAAAGAATTGTTCGAAAAATTCAGGATTGGTTTTCTTTTCATCCTTGACTCCAAAACAGATGTAAAGCGTTGTGACTACCGCTTTATCAAATTCGTTAAGTTTTTTAGTTGCTCCCCAAGGATAACCGTTTGAATAACTTTTATTATAGCAGAATTCTCCCTTCTTCACTAAAAAGTAGTTATCGGTAATCTCACTTGCTATATTCTTATTAAAGAAATCTGTTTGACGAACAAATCCTCTTTGAGCAGAAAAGGTAACAACATTTGTGTTTCCCTCATCATTTTTTCTTGTAACTCGATCAAATAAATCTGAAAGTTTCTTCTCCTTCCACTCACCCTCAAACCCTTTCAATCGTTTCTTCCCTGTAAGCAACTGCTGCATGAGCCATTTTTTGCGTAGTTCTTTTTGGGCAATGAGTTTCTCGGTGGTGTGGATGGCTGCATCTGCCGTGCTTAGCACTTTGGCTATGGCTTTTTGCTCTGCTTCATTTTTTGGAACTAAAAGTTTAAATTTTCTAACATCATCAGAACTCACAGCTGTAAATGTGCTGCCTTGCTCAATTTTTTTCCATTTATCCTCATTATTGAGTAATAGCTGATATAAATACTCCTTGTCAACCATATTAGGCTTTAAAGCACAAACTCCTCTCCCGATACAAGATTTAAATGATGCTTCACCAATACTGCCTACAGGTGCTCGTACTGATAAAATTAAGTCTCCTTCATCACATA
>JAEWUL010000070.1 GCA_023459435.1 Bacteroidota bacterium | reverse complement strand
ATTCCAACCATTACCAAAAAAACCAATCATATTAAAGATCTGGCTCAAAAGAAATATATTAGTTTTTCTACTACTTTTGAATCATATCCTATTAATGAAATCATTACAGTCCCAATTGTGAACTATTCAGAAGTGATTGCGATCATCTCTTTAGGAACCATTCATCAATTTGACCCGATTTCAATCCAGTTTATAGAAAAAATACATCATTCCTATTCTGCCAGAATTGAAGGGGTTCTTGCCTTTAGAAGGATTAGAAAAATTGCTGAGGATCTTCAAAAAGAGAAAGAGAATCTTTCCAAATTAAGCGCCTATAACAGATGTTTAATTGAGGCAAGTTTAGATCCATTTGTTACTATTGATCTTGATGGAAAAATATCAGATATCAATCATGCCACGGAACTCATCACAGGGTGCAGCAGAGAACAACTGATTGGTACAGATTTTTCTCTCTTTTTTACGGATTATGAAAAAGCGAATAAAGTATATAAAAGGGTTTTTAAGGAGGGATTTATCCGGGATTATGAATTGGCAATAAAAAACATGAACGGAACCATTACACCGGTGAACTATAATGCTACGATTTTTAAAGATGATAACAATAAATCAATAGGTGTATTTGCTGTAGCCAGAGATGTGTCGGAACAAAAAATGATTCAGGAAAAACTGATTGAAGCGAATCGTCTGAAAACGTCCTTCCTTTCAAATATGAGTCATGAATTAAGAACACCTCTCAATTCTGTTATTGCACTTTCCGGTGTTTTGAGTAGAAAGCTTGAAAATAAAATAGATGAAGAGGATTTTAGCTATCTTGAAGTGATCCAAAGGAACGGTAAAAATCTGTTGTCGCTAATCAATGAAATATTAGATATCTCACGCATTGAATCTGGTAAAGAGGAAATTAATATTACAGAATTTAAACTTTGTGAATCCGTGAATGAAGTGATTGAGCTGATCAGACCTCAGATTATGGAAAAACAGCTGATTCTGGATGCAACGAAAGGTGATTGTTCTATATTGATGAAAACAGATGAAAATAAAGTGAAACATATCTTTCAGAATATCATTGGCAATGCTGTCAAATTTACTGAAAAAGGGGAGATAATAATATCAGCGACTCGAGTGGGTCAATTTGTTGAAATATCGGTTAAAGACTCCGGAATTGGTATCTCTAGTGATAATTTTTCTAAAATTTTTGAAGAGTTTCGACAAGCAGATACTGGAACATCCCGGATGTATGGAGGCACTGGTTTGGGTTTGACTATTGCGAAAAAATATGCGGAATTATTAGGTGGTTCAATCTCCGTTCAAAGTGAAGTGGGAGTAGGTTCTGAATTTATTATCCGAATTCCAATTTTATATAATTACAATAAAAAATTGACTGAAGATCAAAAATTGGATAGATCTTTGGAACAATAAGACAACTTTAACCTTATGAAACAAAAGAACATTACAATACTAATTATTGATGACGTTAAAGATAATTTAATCACTTTAAGTGCTTTAATTCGTGAATCATTTGTAAGTGCCAAAATATTTTCTGCAACTAAAGGCATTGATGGAATAGAGATCGCAAAACATGAGGATGTGGATTTAATTCTTTTGGATGTCTTGATGCCGGGAATGGATGGTTATAAAGTTTGTAAAGTTTTAAAAGAGGATCCCAAAACCGAAGATATTCCTGTAGTTTTTGTAACAGCGTTAAGAGATCATTCTGAAAATAAAATTAAAGCACTTGAAGTTGGAGCAGATGCATTTATCTCTAAACCTATTGATGAAGTGGAGTTGATCGCTCAAATACGGGCAATGGTAAAAATTAAAAAAGCGGCTAAAGATAAAAAGGATGAAGCGATCCGACTCCAAAAACTGGTAGATGAGAAAACCAAAGAACTCACTATTCAAATCGAAAATTCAAAAAAGTTATATAAGAATTTGGATATTGAGTATCAGAAAAGGGTTCAAAGTGAACAGGAAATGAAGAAAAAGGAGCAGGAAAATCAGTTTTTATATAGTACCAGTTCTGAATTGATGATGCTCTCTTCCATTGATGAAGTGTATGCTTATACAACTAAAAAATTGTATGATCTTCTCGAAAAAGAAGCAATCGTTTGTTTGGTTGACTATAATATGAGTCAAAACTTGTGGAAACTGAAACAAGCTGAGGGGGTTAACGAATACTATTCCAGTTTGTCCAAGATTTTTGGTTTTGACCTCATGGAACTCCATGGGGAGATTCAAACAGCCTACTTTGATAAAATTAATTCCGGAGATCTAGTAGAAATAATGGCTGATTTTCAATCTCTATTTAATAATAAAGTTAGTCCCAGAATTGCTAAAGCGGTATTAAAATTGATTCAATTTGATTCCATATATTGCATCTCTTTTAAACAAAATGATCATATTTTTGGAAACATAACAATCATTCCAAAAAATCGAGCTCGACTCATCAATAAAAACCTTATCAAGTCATTTGTTCAACAGGTAACGAATTATATTAGAAAACAAACTTTTGAAGATGCATTGCGGATGAGTGAAGCTAAATATAGAGCTTTATTTAACAATATGTTTGATGGGTTTGCCATGCATGAGATTATCTGTGATGATAAAGGGGAGCCCATAGATTATCGTTTTCTGGATGTCAATAAATCGTTCGAAAAAATAACAGGTTTAAAAGCTGCTGATGTAATTGGAAAAAGAGTTCTGGAAGTGCTCCCCAATACAGAAAAATATTGGATTCAGAATTATGGTCAGGTTGCCCTAACCGGTAAACCCATGTCTTATCAGAATTATGCTGCAGAGTTAGACAAGTATTTTGAAGTCTCTGCTTTTTCCCCAGCTCCCAATCAATTTGCATGTTTGTTTGTAGATCAGACCAATAGGAAAAAAAGTGAAGAACAAATATTAAGAAACACGTCCATGTTACAGGGAATGGTTCGGGTTTTTCAGTATCAGTCCACTTCTATTCAAGATTTTTTAGATTATACCCTTAATGAAGCAATTAAACTTACCGGGAGTAAAATTGGATATATTTTTCTATATGACGAACAAAAGCAAGAGTTTGAGATCAATACCTGGTCTGAAAATATAATGGAGTTTTGTGCTATCAAAGATCTTTTCAAAGCGTATCATTTGGATGAAGCTGGCTTTTGGGCAGATGTAGTGAGAGATCGGGAATCAAAAGTGTACAACCATTTTGATGAGGTTCAAAAATCGGGATCTGCTTTCCCTAAAGGTCATATTGAAATTCACAATTTTATGACTATTCCCGTATTTGTTGCAGATAAAATTGTGGCTGTAGTGGGTTTTGCTAATAAAGATGGGGAATACGATAACGACGATCTACTTCAGATTCAACTATTGATGGATGGTGTTTGGAAAGAGGTTGAACGGAAAAAAGTGGAACTATCACTTCAAAAGAATGATGAAAGATATAAAACATTTTTTAATGCAAACGAAGATTTTATCTTTTTAAAAGATGAAAATTTCAGATATATCATTGCCAATG
>JAEWUL010000069.1 GCA_023459435.1 Bacteroidota bacterium | reverse complement strand
AATCGGAACATCCATTGGCTGACTCTGTAGTGAAAAGTTTGAACGCATATTCTATAATAAATGTGACCCAATTCCAAAGTATTACCGGGAAAGGGGTTCAGGGTTACTTTTCAGGAATGGCCTATTTTGCCGGTAATCTATCGTTGATGAGAGATCAAGGGGTTATCATACACCCCGATTTGATTGCTCAGGCTGATGAATGGCAAAAAGAAGCCAAAACGATCGTATGGTTCGCCAACAGTGAACAGGTCTTGGCCATTTACGCGATCTCTGATGAGATTAAACCAAGTTCAATCCATGCCATTCAGCTTTTGGAGAAGCAGGGAATTGAAGTGTATATGCTGACTGGTGATAATCGGGAAACGGCAGAAACCATTGCTAAACAGGCTTATATAAAACATTTTCAGGCAGGATTACTCCCTATTCAAAAGGCAGATTTTATTAAATCACTTCAGGAAGATGGAAAAATAGTGGCTATGGTGGGAGATGGAATCAACGATTCTGTAGCTCTGGCTCAGGCCGATATCAGTATTGCTATGGGAAAAGGGAGCGATATCGCTATGGATGTAGCAAAAATGACGATTATCTCTTCTGATCTGACCAAAATTGTGGATGCGATTCACCTTTCAAAAAAAACAGTGAGAATCATCAAACAAAACCTTTTTTGGGCTTTTATCTATAATATCATCGGAATTCCAATTGCAGCGGGTCTCCTTTACCCCTTTTTCGGATTTATGTTAAATCCTATGATTGCCGGTGCCGCAATGGCATTAAGTAGTGTTAGTGTTGTAACCAATAGTTTAAGATTAAAATAAGTTTATTATGAATCCCATTATTCAAAATGTAAGAGCATCTTTGCGTCAGAATCAAGACGAAAAAGTGAGGGAGATCTCTAAAAGATTTTTTAAAGAACCCATTGACTGTTACGGCATGAAGAGTGCTGTTATGACAAATATTGCGAAAGAACATTATGCATTTATCAAAGATCTCCCCAAAAAGGAACTCTTTGAGATCTGTGAAACACTTTGGAAATCAGGAATGTATGAGGAGTGTATCCTGGCATGTAACTGGAGCTATAATGTGAGAAAATGGTATCAGAAAGAGGATTTTGAGATCTTTAAGTCCTGGATCAACAGATATATTACAAACTGGGCAACCTGTGATACTTTCTGTAATCATAATATGGGTGATCTAATCATGAATTTTCCGGAATTATTACCCGAGTTAATGACATTTACTGCTTCGGAAAACAGATGGATGAAGAGGGCTGCTGCTGTCTCTTTGATTGTTCCTGCCAGAAAAGGGATGTTTTTAAAAGAGATTTTTGAAATCGCTACCATTATGCTTTTAGATCCTGATGACATGGTACAAAAAGGGTATGGCTGGATGTTGAAAGTGGCCAGTCAGACCTATCAGAAAGAGGTTTTTGATTTTGTGATGAAAAACAAAAGCGTAATGCCGAGAACAGCACTACGCTATGCGATTGAAAAGATGCCTGCTGATCTGAAAAAACAGGCTATGGCTAAAGATTAGTTGAACTTGAAATGGGATGTAATGGAGGAGTGATCTACAACACTTTGGATCACTTCTGCCAATAACTTGGAAATGGATACCACTTCAACTTTTGAACATTCACATTTTAATGGAATAGAATCTGTTAAAACAAGTTTGTCTATAGCTGATTCTTCAATATTTTTGGGACCATCACCTGAAAGTAACCCATGAACGCAAATCGCTATGACACTCTTTGCTCCCAACTCTTTGAGTCTGGCTGCTGCTTTACATAATGTACCACCCGTATCAATGATGTCATCCACTAAAATGCAATTTTTATCCTTTACATCCCCAATAATCTGCAAACTGGCTACTTCATTTTGTTTCTCCCTTTGTTTAAATCCAATGGCTAAGTCACAATCTAATGATTTAGCATAGGAAGAGGCTCTTTTTGTACCACCCGTGTCAGGTGAGACAATACACAAATTGTCTAGATTTAAACTCTTAATATATGGATAAAAAACATTGGATGCATACATGTGGTCTACTGGAATCTCAAAAAATCCCTGAATCTGATCCGCATGTAAATCTAAAGTAATCACTCTGTCAACCCCTGCAGCACTGAGTAGGTTTGACATTAACTTAGCCCCAATCGAGGTTCTTGGTTTGTCTTTACGATCTTGCCTTGCATATCCAAAATAGGGAATCACTGCAATAATTTTGTATGCAGATGCTCTCTTAGCAGCATCAATCAAAATGAGTAACTCAATGAGATTGTCTGATGGAGAACAAGTGGGTTGTATGATGAAAACATACTTCCCTCTAATCGTTTCGTTGTAGTAAGCTTGGATCTCTCCATCTTTAAATTGAGCTATTTCTACTTTTAATAGATCCATCTCAAGATGTTTTGCAATTTTTTCAGAGAGTTCCCGATGAGCACGCCCGGAAACTATTGCAGTCTGATTAAGATTCATAATGTATTGAATGTTAATATGTTATAAAATATTATTGTAGACTGCAAAGATACGAACTTTTTTTTCTTAATGTTGAAAAAAAATCACTATTTTTGCAACAATAATAAAATTGTTTATAGAATACATAATAAGATGAAAAGATTTTTTCTTCCGTTTTTAATAACACTCTTTTTTATCAATCCAATATTTGCCCAGTCACCTGCGAAATATTGGGTTCAGTTTAAAGATAAGGTAGGAACACCATATACAATAGATCATCCTGAAGCTTTTTTATCTCCTAAAGCAATTGAGAGAAGAGAACAGTTCCGAATTCCCATTACAGAACAAGACCTTCCTGTTACACCTTCTTATATTCAGAAAGTGTTGTCTCTTGATAGTGGAATGGTTTTGCTTACCAGATCAAAATGGTTGAACGGAATCACTGTATATTCTGAAAAAGAGCAAATCATAGATGAAATTAGAAAGTTGGATTTTGTTCAGTTTGTTGAAAGAACAATACCTATGAAGGAGCCTGAAGTTTTAAATAGTGATATATATCATTTTTATAATCCTGAATCTCCAATAATTGAACCCACAATCCCCAACGATATTGATTACGGATTGAGTTATGGTCAACTCAAAATCAATAATATCCACTGGCTCCACAGAATGGGCTATAACGGTTCTGGGATCAGAATGATGCTTTTAGATGGAGGGTTTCACAATATTGATACCATTCGTCATTTTGAGTTTCTACGTCAACAAAACAGACTCCAGGGAGCAAGACATTTTGCCGTACCACAAGCAAATCCATTCCGTTCAGGGAGCCATGGAACAATGGTACTGTCCTGTATTGCATCTTACATTCCCGGTGAACTGGTGGGCTCCGCTCCAGGTGTTACCGTTTGGCTCCTTCAAACAGAAGATGGCAGAAGTGAACATAAGGTTGAAGAAGATAACTGGGTTGCCGGTGTGGAGTTTGCGGATAGTATTGGATGTCAGGTTATCAACTCTTCTCTTGGGTATACAAAGTTTGATGATTCTACACAAGTCAGAACTTATCAGGATCTGAATGGTAAAGTGAGCAGGGCTTCTATAGCAGCCTCCTTTGTTGCTTCAAAAGGGATGATCTTGTGTAATAGTGCCGGAAATGAGGGCGCGAAAGAGTGGCGCTTTATCGGATGCCCCGCTGATGCCCCTGATATTATCACTGTGGGTGGTGTCAATGTACATGGGAAAAGAGCCTCTTTTAGCTCCTATGGTCCAACTGCAGATGGTAGAATCAAACCAGATGCCGTTGCAGTCGGCCGTGAAACGTATGTCGCAAACCCAAGAGGTGTTTCTTTGAGAGGTGATGGAACCTCTTTCTCTTCCCCTCTAATGTCCGGAATGATCGCTTGCTTGTGGCAAGCTTTCCCTTATAAAAATGCATTTGAAATTATGGATGCTGTTAGAAAAAGCGGAGATAGAGCCGCTGCTCCCGATAGTTCTCTGGGTTATGGAATTACCGATTTTCTGAAAGCATACAATATTCTGAATCAAAAATCATCTATCCAAAATTGCTCCGTCGATTTTCCCTCATACGTACTCACCCATAATAAAGTGAAAACTAAAATAACGGTCACGGAACCTAAAATACTCCTGATCACAACATCTCTAAAAAATAATCCGGAGAAAAAGAAAACCAAAAAAATAAAACTGAAACCTGGGGTGAATGAGGTTATCATCAAAACACCTAAACTGTCCAAAGATCAAAAGTATGATTTTATTGATCTGAATATTAACGAAATAGGAAACGAAAATGTTCAGTTGAATTTTATCCTTGGATTGGAACGTCCTGAAACAATTTAAACATTTTTAAAAATTTTAAGTATGAAAAAAAATTATGTAATTCAATTTTTGTTTGTGGCATTAGTGATCTTCTTTGCCTCTTGTGAACCTGAGTATTATAAACCTGAAAATCCAAAGTATAAAGTGGGTGATCTTATTACTGTTGACGGTGTTGAAGCTGTGGTTTATTTTACCTCTTTCGACGGTGAACACGGAAAAGCAATTGCCGCAAAAGTGGAAATCCCTCTTCAATGGTCTAACCAAGGAATTTTAGTTGGTGCGAATAGTTCAACTGACGGCAAATTTAACCAAAATAAAGTACAAAGCCGTCCTACTATTAGTGGGGATGACTGGAGATTGATCTTCCCTGCTTTCTATGCCACTTTTAATACAGCAAACTATCCACCTCCCATCTCTCCTGAAACACTAAGAACAGTAAAGTGGTATATCCCTTCTGTAGAAGAGTATAAGTTTATCCTTCAATATTTTGATCTGATTAATGACGCAATCCCCAGTGAAGTTGGGTATAAAAAATTGAGATCTAACGTGAAATACTGGACTTCGACAGAGGTTGATGCGGTTAATGCTAAAGTTGTGATCTATAATGATGGGAATGTTGTGGTTGAAGATAAAATGAGAAACAATAACGACCCATATATTAGAGCCATTATCGATTTGTAAAATGAACACAAAATTTATTATTCCAATAAGCCTCTTTATTCTTCTTGCTTTTTCTGCTTGTGAAAGAGAGGAAAAGACAGGATCTGTTGCTGTTTCCTTTTCTCATTATATCGATAATCAACCTCTTCAACTGAATCAAATGCTATACAACAATGCAGCTGAGAATAATTATCAGGTAAATGAGGTGAAGTATTTTATTTCTAAAATCTATTTTATAACTGAAGATAATCAATTGGTGAAAGTGAAACAAGATGATGGGATTCATTATGTGGATCTGAATTATCCAAATACTACAACCTGGCAACTGGATCAAATCAGAGAAGGGGAGTATAAAGCAGTTCAGTTTGTTTTTGGCTTGGATGAAGAGGATAATACGTCCAATCGGTTTCCCAATCCACCTGAATGTAACTTCTTTTGGCCTCAACACTTAGGTGGAGGTTATCACTATATGCAAATAAACGGTAAATGGCAACCGCCGACCGGTGATCTGAAAAATTTTAATTTTCATACTGGTATCGGTCAGTTGTATCATAGCAATGTTTTTACTGTCGATTCAATCTACGCGTATGTTCATAATTATATCACCCTTACTTTACCCCTGGAGTTTGAAGTGGAACATAAAGAATTGACTCAGATTGAAATGAGAATGAACATTGAACAATGGTTTAAAGATCCGTATGTGTATGATTTTAACTATTTCGGTGGAAGTATCATGCAAAATCAAAATGCCCAAATGGTGATTAAAACCAATGGACGGGATGTTTTTAAATGGTATGCAACTGATGAAGATTAATAAAAAAGGCGCTGTTAACAGCGCCTTTTTTTTATTGAATACGATAGAAAAGATATTATCCAATAATCTCTTCAACACGTTTTAATAGTTGGATCTCTCTTTCTTTGGCTTTGGTTACATATTCTGCAGCTTTAGCAACTATTTCTGTAGCAAAAACCTGATCATTCAATCCGGAAGCATTGATTTTAACATTCAAATAAGCCCCTGTTACAGCAGCTTTTACGCATAAAACGCCCACACCGGCATCGGTTACTGAGTTTGGGTTTCCTTTGTTGATCATCGCTTCACAAAGATCAAAAACATCATAAGCGCGTTGTACAGTGCGGAAAGGGATCTCGATAGCATATTTCGTAGCCGCTTCTAAAGCATCTTTTCTGGCAGCTTTCTCTTCATCTGTTCCTTTAGGCATTCCTAAAGCATTCATGATGAGGTTGAAAGAATTGGTGTCTTCATCAACCAACCAGAGCAATTCTTCTTTGATTTTTTGTCCCTGAACGGCATAATTGGAAAACTCTTCCCATCTTTCATCCCAACCCGGTTTGTGTGAAGATAGGTTGGCAACCATTGTTCCCAATGCAGCACCTAGCGCACCCATATAAGCCGCGATTGAACCACCTCCTGGAGCAGGACTCTCAGATGCTGTTTCATTAGCAAACCCAACACAGGTCATGTCTACTAATTTTTTGCTTGTGTCTTCTTTTTCTAATAGATATTCAATCACTTTTTCTTCCGGAATAAATGGTTTTAAATCATCTAATCCCATCGATTTTACAGCAATTTTGATTACCTCTTTTTCATCAATTCCCAATGAACGTTGTTGTTTCTTTAAGAAGTAATATCCGGCATCCAATAACGCTTGTTTTGGAACTAAACCCACAATTTCTGCACCAGTAACTCTGACTCCTCTTTGTTCCGCTTTGATTCTAACCTCCTCAAAGGCTACGTGGAGTGGAGTAGCAGTAGTGTTGGTGATGTTCATCGATACCTGTGCAATACCATACTCTTCAATAAACCAGCCAATCGCTTTTGTTCCCTTCAAAGTACCCGGAATATCAATAGTTTTTCCGTTTTCATCTTTCATGATTTTTCCGGTGATCGGATTTCCTTCTCTCATCGGACGACCTTTTTCGCGTACGTCAAATGCAATTGCATTGGCACGACGGGTAGAGGTTGTGTTTAAGTTGAAATTCACAGCAATTAAGAAATCGCGGGCACTGATAGCAGTTGCACCACTTTTGGCTACCGATTCATTGAATTCAGCAGGTCCAAAATCGGGTTTCCATTCAGTATTCACTAATTTTTCTTTCAATCCTTCATATTCACCACGGCGGCAGTTGGCCAGATTGCGTCTTTTTTCTTCACAAGCAGCATTTTCATAGCAATAAACTGGAATACCCAATTCTTCACCTACTCTTTTAGCTAATTTACGAGCATATTCAGCGGTTTCCTCCATAGTGATGTTAGATACAGGAACCAA
>JAEWUL010000068.1 GCA_023459435.1 Bacteroidota bacterium | reverse complement strand
GGATTACATCATCGATGAATCTCTGTTTTTTATATTCTATCAAAAAACGGGTACTATTTGGATGTAAATAATTTTTTTTTAAAAGTAATATAAGACAGAGAATGATAGCTTAAAAACAAACCGTATTTTATTAGAATAGTATTTTTGGTGCTCCGTTGGATAAAATTCACGACAAAAAAAACAACAGATCAAAAAATACTCAATATTTTTTCTGGAGTTACAATGCCCAACAACTGGAGTATAACAAGAAAAACCAAAGATAAAACAATGTATCTGATAAATGAAATATTTTTCTTTATAGCAAATCTTACACCAATATAGGCACCTATTACATTTCCGATTGCATGGATTAAACCTGCTCCCCAATCTACATGTCCTTGGGAGGCATATACAATTAATGAGAACGGAACGGAACACATTACAAAAACAATCTTGAAAACATTGGCTTTTATGAGGTCATAACCACTAACAAGCACCAGCATACCCAAAAACATATATCCAATACCAACATGAGCAAAACCACCATAAATTCCCAAAAAAAAGTAGGTTAGATATTGAATGATGCTGACCGGTTTAATTTGTAACGCTTTATTTTCACGAATCCATCGATTAGGATCAAAAATCATGGAAAATCCAAATAGAAGAACAATGACTGCAAAAAGATAGGAAAATATATTTCCTTGTAAAAAGTTTGCTAAAAAAGCACCGGAAATATTTCCCAATACAATTGGAATTGAGAGTTTGATCCCCTTTCCCCAATCAATCATTTTCTTTTTCTGGTATAGAAAGACAGCTGTAAGAGTTTGAAAAATGATAGGGATTCTGTTTGTACCATTTGCAATTACGGGTGGTAGACCCAAGAACATAAAAAGAGAGATGGAAACAACAGTTCCACCTCCCGCTAGCGTATTTATAAAACCCACCAATATTCCGGAGATAATCAATACTATTCCGGTGGTGATGGTTATATCCATTATAAAAATATTAAGCCTCTACTTCTTGGTTTTCAACAAGTTGTTTGTCGATAAAGATACGTCCACAAGCTTCACATACAATAATTTTTTTATGCAAACGGATATCAAGTTGTCGTTGTGGAGGGATCATACTAAAACAACCACCACAGGCTTCTCTGTCGATTTGTACGATAGCTAACCCGTTGCGTGCACCTTTACGAATTCTTTCAAAAGCAATTAACAAACGTTGATCCACATTTTTCTTTAAGGAGTCGTATCTTTCAAGCAAATCACGTTCCTCTTTTTCTGTATCTGCAATGATATCATCCAATTCGCTTTTCTTTTGATGAAGAATATCAGCGATCTCTTCCAGTTTTGTTTCAAATTGAGTGATCTCCTCATTTTTGGCAACGATCTCAGCAGCAAAGCGAGATTTGTGTTTTTCAGAAACCTGGATCTCCAGTTTTTGAAATTCGATCTCTTTCGTTAAAGAATCGTATTCACGATTGTTTCGAACATTGTTTTGTTGCTCTTCATATCTTTTGATTAAAGCTAAAGATTCTTTAATTTTTAGATCCTGGTTTGTTATTTTTTGTTCCAACTCATCAACATCCTCTTTGTATTTAGCGATACGAGTTAACATCCCTTCATGAGCATCTTCAAGATCACGAACTTCGTTAGGAAGTTCACCACGGATCACTCTGATTTGGTCAATTTTGGAACAAATTTGCTGAATATTGTACAAAGATAACAATTTTTTAGCAATGGTTTGCTCTTCAATTGTTTCGTTTGCAGCAGTATGTTCGGTTGGTTTTTCTTGAAGATTTTCAATGTTAATATTTTCATTAACATTCACATTTTCAGTGTTTTCCTCAACTTTTTTCTTAGCCATAGTATCGTATTGTTTTTTGTAATTCCTTTTATTAGATCCAATTAATCACTAATTTCTCATCCTCAGAAATATAGCTTGCAAAATTAGTAAAAAAATCGTTTATCTCGTTATATATAATTTCTCTTATAAAATTTTCTCCTTCGAAGTGTCCAATATCGGCTACGACCATTTTGTTTTCAGGAATAAAGAAGTCATGGTATTTGATATCACCGGTTAAATAGATATCTGCACCTAAAGCGAGTGCATCCCCGACATAGGAGGCACCACCACCGCCACATACGGCCACTTTTTCAATTTTTTTATTGATATTTCCTGAATATTTGATCACTTCCAAACCAAGTTGTTGTTTAGCAAATTGTAAAAAAGGGATCAGTTCCATGGGTTGAGGAAGTGTTCCTATTCTACCTAAACCCACATGAAAGTTAAGATTTTCCAGTTTGAGGATATCAAACGCAGGTTCTTCATAGGGATGTGTCTTGAATAAAGTTTCCATAACTTTTTTCTGATGTGCAACAGAAAAAATCACTTCAATTTTTTCCTCTTCAACGTGACTGATCTCTCCAATTTTACCGATAGATGGGTGAGCTTCTTCATGGGGAAGAAAAGAGCCTTTCCCTGTAGATGAGTAACTGCAATGGGAGTATGCTCCTAATTCTCCTGCTCCTGCATTAAAAAGAGCCTCTTTTATAGAATCAGCATCCGATTTTGGAACAAAAACAATCAGTTTACGGAACATATCTGTTTTGGGAGACAACACTTGTAACTGTTTTAACCCTAGTTTTTGGGCAAACAACACATTACCTCCATTAATACCAC
>JAEWUL010000067.1 GCA_023459435.1 Bacteroidota bacterium | reverse complement strand
ATTATTCACATCTGGTCTTGAACCAACACTGTTTTGATTTTCCTGACCCGTATTTTGTCTGGTTTGTGTATCAGGATTTGGGCGTTGAGGTTTTGTATTGGTATTAGCTCTTGAGTTTTCACCAGGAATAGCTCTGGGATTGGCTTCAATCTCTTTCACAATAGAAGCATAATTTTGATTGAAAGGAGTGGGCGTAACTGAACGGGAAACAGATCTTCCTCCATTATTATTATCTTCACCTGGTCTTGGTCTTTTTCCACCTGTTCCGGAAGAGGGGCCTACGTTATTTCTGTGGCCGTAAAAATAAGAGTTGTTATTGTCGAAGTTATTGTGATAATAACCAGCGTGAATTCCATCCCAGTATCCATTCCAGTATCCGTTGTTGTACCCGTGATTATAGCCATGATAATATCCGTGGTGGAATCCATGATGATATCCGTACCTTCCACCCCAGAATGGATCATAGCCCCATCCATAGCAGAACCCATAGTTGTAATATCCATAATTGAAGTAGTATGGTCTGTAGTAATAAGTGGGCCACCACCAGCTATATCCCATGTAAATACTCATTCCCCAATTGGAAGGATAATAATCATAATAATATAAATTGGTATAATATGGGTCATAATATCCCCAGCCTGTATGATAATTGGTGTGGAATCTTCTTATTCGGGAAGTATAGTAGTAATCATAATTATCATAGTCATCATAATCTGAGTAATAAGGTTCATCACTGGAATAATCATAATTGTCATCATTATAGTAATAATTGTTATCACTATAATTCTCCGAATTGTAATTGGAATCAGAATTATTATTGTCGTAATAGTTCTGATCCTGATACTGTTGATCCTGATTATTGGGTTGATTATGACTATAATTATAGTCATAATTGGATGGTGGTTTCACAGGTTCAATGTACTGTTTGTCTGATGATGGGGCATAAACGTCATCATAATACACTACACTTCCTACGGAACATGAACTCGCCATTATTGTTAAAATGATGCCTGTGATAATAAGTCTCGTTTTCATAAATTTACCTCCTATTACATTATATTTGGTTGCTTTTTCGTATCTTTGCACAAAATTTAGACTACGAAAAAATCATTAAGTTTAATGTAAACGATAAGAGATGGCAAAAAGTATTACTCCACGTGAAAAAGACTATTCCCAATGGTATATTGACATAGTAAAGAATGCTGATTTAGCTGAGAATTCGGCAGTTAGAGGATGTATGGTGATTAAGCCCTATGGGTATGCCATTTGGGAGAAAATGAGAGATGCATTAGACAAAATGTTCAAAGACACCGGACATGTAAATGCATATTTTCCGCTTTTTATTCCGAAATCATTCTTTTGTCGGGAAGCAGATCATGTTGAGGGGTTTGCCAAAGAGTGTGCCGTTGTGACGCATTACCGTTTGAAAAATGATCCTGATGGTGGTATTATGGTTGATCCTGATGCAAAGCTGGAGGAGGAGTTGATTGTAAGGCCAACATCTGAAACCATTATTTGGGATACGTACAGAAACTGGATACAATCGTATCGTGATCTTCCGATCTTATGTAATCAGTGGGCAAACGTAGTACGATGGGAAATGAGAACCCGTCTTTTCTTACGTACAGCAGAATTTCTATGGCAAGAAGGACATACTGCGCATGCAACTCGTGAGGAGGCTGTAGTTGAAACAGAAAAAATGTTGAATGTATATGCTGACTTTGCTGAAAAACACATGGCAATGCCGGTTATAAAAGGAGTAAAATCTCCCAATGAACGTTTTGCAGGTGCATTAGACACCTATTGCATTGAAGCATTGATGCAAGATGGAAAAGCTTTACAGGCAGGTACTTCTCATTTTTTAGGTCAAAATTTTGCAAAAGCTTTTGATGTAAAATTTTTAAGTAAGGAGAATAAACTAGAATATGTTTGGGCAACATCCTGGGGTGTTTCAACCCGTTTAATCGGAGCCCTTATTATGAGTCATTCTGATGACAACGGACTTGTTCTACCTCCCAAACTAGCTCCTCTTCAGGTAGTTATTGTTCCTATTTATAAAGAAGAGGAACAGTTAAACGCCATACGGACAAAAATGGAACCTGTTATGAGTGCTTTAAAAGCGAGAAACATCACTGTCAAATTAGATGATGATGACTCCAGACGTTCCGGCTGGAAGTTTAACGAATATGAGATGAAGGGGGTTCCTGTTCGTATTGCTATCGGACCAAGAGATCTTGAAAACAATCAGGTAGAGATTGCCCGCCGTGATACTCTGGAAAAACAAACTGTTTCATTCGAGAATCTGGATCAATATGTGGAAACTCTTCTGGAGGATATCCAACAAAACATTTTCAATAAAGCATTGAGCTATAGAGAAAGTAAAATTACCAAAGCGGATACATGGGAACAATTTGTTTCATTGCTGGATCAGAAAGGGGGATTTATTTCAGCCCATTGGGATGGAACCACTGAAACTGAAGAGGCAATCAAGGAGAAAACAAAAGCAACCATCCGCTGTATCCCTTTCAATAATCCAAAAGAGGATGGCATCTGTATTTTAACAGGGAAACCATCTACTCAAAGAGTTCTTTTTGCGAGATCTTACTAATTCAAAAGATCTTCTAAAGCACTTCTCAGATTTTTAAATCGGAAAGAATATCCCGCATTCTCCAATTTTTCGGAGGAAATATTATTGCTATCTAGCAGAACCTGAGCCATTTCTCCAAATATTATCCTTAAAAACCAGGCTGGTATATTGGGTAGAATTAACTTTTTTTTCAAAATGGAGGCTATTTGAATCGTAAGCTCTTTATTCGAATTTTTTTCAGGCGCCACTGCATTAAAAACACCATTCCATTTTTCCTGTTCTAATGCAAACTTATAGATATAAACAATATCATCGATATGAATCCATGACATTAATTGATTCCCTGAACCTAATGGGGCTCCAACTCCCCATTGTATTTGTTGTACCATTTTTGACAGTGCACCTTTCTTTTGGGCAAGTATAACTCCTGTTCTGATTTTAACTACACGTTCTGCTACTTTAGAAAGGAAAAACTGATCTGCTATTTGTTCCCATTCCACAACCACATCCGATAAAAACCCCACCCCTTTGGGAGCCGATTCATCCAATGGATTCTGGTGGATTGAATCTCCATAGTATCCAATTGCAGAAGCAGTTATAAAACTCTTAATGGTTCTCTTTTGTTCATTTAATGTGTCTAAAATCAATTGAGCGCTATCAATCCTGCTGGATCTAATCTCCATTTTTCTTTGAGGCGTCCACTTTTTTTCTGAAATATCAGCACCTGCTAAATGAATGATATGTGACACCTGATCAAAAGCTCTTGTGTCAATATATTTTTGAGAAATATCCCATTCAAACTCCTCTTCTTTTCGGGGTGTACGTGTTAAAAATCGAACTGAATAAAAAGGTAAAAGGATGGTTGCCAATCTACTTGCGACCATCCCATTAGCCCCTGTTATCAAAACAATCTCTTTCATGAAGAGGTTATATTTTAATTATAAAACCTGCAGATACATTGAAAAAGTGTAACCAATTCTTCACATACCCATCACCAGGCCATACATCATCACCGGTATCTGTTCCGGTTGCGCCACCTCCTAAATATCTGAAATTAAGAAAAATATTGCTAAAATCATTCATTTCTGCACCAACCCTTAAACTAGCATCCAGAATTGCTCCAACGATCTCATTATTACTTCCATTCAAATAGCTAACAGGGGCATATATCCCATCCGCTTCAACTTCGGTATAAAAAGTGGGTGTAAAATTATATTTTGTTCTTAATTTTAGTGCTGGAACAATCCCAACACCTCTATTGTCAGTGTATAATGTCCCGTCATTTGATTCAAAAGCTATGGTTGCATTTCTGATTTGAACAGTTAAACCGAGTGCAAATTTAAATTTTTCTTGATTGGATGCAAGCTCCCTCAAATAACTGAATCTATAAAAGGGGAAGTTATATAACGCTTTGATACTTGAATTAGCGGGGAAAAGAACTCCGTTAAATCGATTGTTATTTTGTAAAACTGCTTGTGTCTCAATTTTTAACGGTTGGTAAAGAATGATAAATGTGTTCTTTTTATTAACATCCATCTCTAGTGAGAATCGAAATGTTGGGAATAGTACATCCTGACCTCCTTCTTTCACATAGTTAAAATTGGTTCCTGAATTTCCCAGTTGAATTTGATGAGCCAATACAGAAGTGAACCCGATCTCCGCGACTCCTCTATATTGAAAATTCGATGTATTGTTGTTTTGAGCTTGAATAGTTCCTACAAAAAGGAACAGGATTGTTGAAACTCCTAAAATTTGCAAAATGGAAAAGGTTGCTTTTTTCATGATTTTAATTTTTTTAATATATAGATTTTCAGATGTTTGACATTTATTTTTTTGCAAAGATAATCCAAAAATCAATCTGAAAAAAATAATTTAATCTATAGCTCCTATTGAATTTTTCAATCTTTTTATAAAAAAATGTTTTTAGGTCTAATGGTTCATTTTCTGCTTATTTTTTTTATATTTGCCGAGTAAAGATTCGGATTGCAGGCATATTAAGTAAGTTCTCGATTTTAAATAAACTATAATGAAAAAAACTTCCGTTATTAAATCCATTTTAATCCTCTTTTGGGTTATTTTACCGTTCATAGGCCATTCTCAGACACAGAATAATGATCTGTTCCCATCTGTATCAACAAAAAATAAAAAGTCTGTCATTTTGGATCGCTTTTCCGTTCAGATCTCTGTTGTAGGGAATATTGCGGTAACTACCTATGATATGACTTTTAAAAACAGAGAACCCAGGGTATTGGAAGGGCAGTTGGAGTTTCCACTTCAAGAGAGTGAACAAGTGATTGGGTATCAACTGGAAGTGAATGGAAAGATGAGAAAAGGGGTCGTAGTGGAAAAACAGGAAGCTAGGCAAATATTTGAAACGATCGTTAATAGAAATGTAGATCCTGGTATTATTGAAAAAACACAAGGGAACAATTACAGAACCCGTTTGTATCCCATACCGGCCAGAGGTTTAAAAAGAGTGATCATTACCACACAACAAACCTTGAGCAAACAGTTGGATCATTATGTATATGTCTTTCCATTTCAATCCCAGATCAATATGTCGCAATTCTCTATTGAATTTGAAATAATTGATCAAGCAAGCAAACCCCTTTTCGGAAAAAAAGGGATCTCCAATCTTTTTTTTAACAAAAGAGATAAAAGCTACTACATGGTCTACAGCAATAACTCAAAGCCTCAATGTGAATCTTTTTCCGTATTGATCCCGATCGATCAGAGTGAACCCAAAAATTTTTATGAATCATTCGATCAGGATACTTTTTTTTACTCTGTTTCTTCAATTGGTGAAACCGATCATCCATTATTAAAACCATTTCTTCCTGACTCCCTTTTTGTGCTATGGGATGTTTCATTATCAGGTTTAAACCGTGATTTAAAGAAAGAGTTCCTTTTTCTGAATCAATTTTTAGAACAATATCCGAATAAAAGCATTACTATTATCCCTTTTAACAACAAATTACTACCTGGTTTAAGTTTTAATACAAACGATTTTGAGCAAATCAATGCAATGATAAACGGTTTTCATTATGACGGTGCTTCCAATATGAATGTTTTAAGTCAATTATACCTGAGATCCAATCATTTGAGTTTGATTTTTTCAGATGGAATCAACTCATTAGGGGAAGTACTGAACAAAGAGTTCAACCTTGGGATCCCATTTTGTGTGGTATCTGCAATGAGTAATGACTACTCCAAACTGGAATATATAAGCCATAACAGATTGTTTCACATAGGAAAAAACAGTTTTGAGAATTGTTTTTATCAGATGAAGAACATCCCTTTAAAACTGATTTCAATGGAGATTCCGGGAGGGTTTTTTGAACTTACCATCAAGGAGGATGATTTACAAAAACCGGAATTGATCATTTGTGGAAAAATGAGTGTTGATTCGGGTACCATAATTTGTCATTTCGGATATCAGGATGAACCCTTTTTTTCAAAAAGGATTCCGATTCATTATTCCGGATCACAAGATTTAGGATTAAAGAAATCTGAAGTTTCTAAAGTTGTTTCCCGATATTGGGCTCAACATAAGATTAAAGAACTTTCATATCAACTTCCAGAATCCAAAAATAATATTAAATATTTTGCTAAAAAGTACGAAATAGTAACCGATTATACATCTTTGATTGTATTAGAAAATATGGCAGACTATGTCAGATATCATGTTGAACCTCCCCCTGAACTTCAGGAAGAATACAAAAATTATATAACCAAATATGGAAAACCCAATAGGAGTAATAATCCTACCAAACTTCCTGTTCAGGAGATTATTCGTCTCAATTTTCTTCAATACTACAGACCTCTCGTGAACTGGTATAATAACTTTTATTCTGATACTTATGGCTCTTTTGATGATATTATATTTGTACCTCAGCAACACAATCCCTATCCACAAATGGATACGACAAAGAGTCCCGGTTCCATTTTCGGAAAAGTGATCGATTTTCACACAAAACAACCGATATCTGATTTAAAGGTAACATTAGAAAAC
>JAEWUL010000066.1 GCA_023459435.1 Bacteroidota bacterium | reverse complement strand
AAGATCCTGTAAAGCCCATGGAGAGTGACACCATCACTCCATCTAAAACGAATATTACAGATACATTAAAAACAGGGGATGAAATCACTATTACGAACCCAAATCAGATCTATTTTAAGGTTCAATTTCTGGCAATCCCTCAAAATCTGAGTCTTTCTGATTCGAGATTTAAGGAGATCCCTGATGTTTCAAAATATTTTGAAAATAACACCTGGAAATATACTGCCGGAAACAAGACAAAATGGGAAGATGCTACCGAATTACTGAAAAAAATTAAAAAACAGTATCCTGATGCATTTATTATCGCTTTCAAGAATGGACAAAAAATACCCATTTCAGAAGCAAGACCTAAATAGCACCCAAGTTTTTAGATCGTTTTTACGTTTATCTTAATGGAACCCAAACTGAAACAACCCAAAGAGTACACGCAACTGATTGCAGAATGCATCGCTGAAAAAAGGCAGGCACAGCATCTTTTGTTCAAAACTTTTTACAGCAGTTTGTTTCATGTTTGTTACCGCTACGCCTCCAATTACGAGGAAGCTCAGGATATGCTCAACGAAGGATTTATGAAGATCTTTAAAAATCTTGATAAATACAAGGACTCAGGTTCTTTTGAAGGATGGATGAAAAGGGTGATGGCCAATGCTGCTTTGGATTATCAACGAAAACATAAAACTACAATTGAAACTGTTGAATATGATTCCGTTGATAATGGCACTATGGTTCAGTTTGATGAAAACAATGCGATCAGCAAAATCTCAAGTGATGAACTGATGTTGCTGATCCAGAAACTCCCTTTTATGAGTAGGTCTGTTTTTAACTTATATGTTTTTGAAGACTACTCCCATTCCGAAATTGCAACCATTCTTCAAATAAAAGAGGGAACATCACATTGGCATCTCAATTTTGCCAGAAATAAATTGAAACAATTGATTATGGAACAAACAAAAATCGGGTAAGCAATAATGGATCAATTTGACCAACTGATTAAAGAGAAAGCAGAAAAAAAGGTTTTTAAATACAGACCTCTTTTTTGGTTTTTATTTGCGAAGAGTGCAGGGATCTCCGCTTTTTCAGCTATTCAGATCGTATCAGGTATTGTGATCATTACAGGAGTAGTTGGTGGAACAACCTATTTCGGTATCAAAAGTTTAAAAAAAGAGCAAAAACCGAAACCTGAAACTACTCTGATTGATACAGTATCTTCTCAACCGAAGCCTACGATTATACCTGACACCATTCAACTCACTCCTGAGGAGTTAATTCCCTCACAACCCAAAAACAAAGTGACTCCTGTTACTCCATCAAAAACAAAAACACAAAACATCATAGAAAAGCCCACACCGGATCCACAACCAAACATAGACTCCATCAACAAGTTAAAAAGGGAGAGGGATCCATTCTATGGACGTAGAATCTTAACCATAGACCCGGACACCATCCTTACAAACGATTGATTTGTATCTAGTAATTGTTTCCCAAAAAAATATTACTTCTTAAATCCTAATTGATAATTGTTAATTGTTAAATCATTTAGAATCTAAGCCATTTAAACAATTCACGATAGGTCACTTTTTTGCCGTACATGAGGATTCCAACGCGGTACACTTTTGAGGCAAACCAGACACAAAACACAAAGAACAGCACACAGATCGCCATTGATGAGAGCAACTGCATTAAAGGGACTCCGGATGGGAGTCGGATCAACATGGCTACAGGTGAAGTAAGTGGAATCATTGACATCCAGAAAGCGAGAGGTCCATTAGGATTTTCGGTGATGGGCATCAGCAACATGATGGTTAACAATAAAGGGATTGTAACAGGAAGTGTAAACTGTTGGGAATCTGTTTCGTTATCTACAGCTGAACCCACTGCCGCAAACAATGCTGCGTAGATAAGGTATCCAAAGATAAAGTAAAAAAGGAAACTCAACAATAAAACTGTAAATGAAACATTAAAATAGTGATCTATCAGAGCAAAAACGGATACAGCGGGCATATCAGCGTTATCGACTGGAACTATTTGAGATTGTGCAACCATAGCTGCTTCAGGAGATGCCATTTGTTGCATGATCGCTTCGGATTGAAAAATATCTGGAGCAGCGATTTGTACTCCATAAATGAGTACAAAAGTGAGCCCTACCCATATCAGGAACTGTGTGAGCCCGACCATTGCTATCCCAATAATTTTCCCCATCATTAACTCCATTGGTTTCACTGATGAGATCAGAACTTCTACAATACGGCTTGTTTTCTCTTCCAAAACACCTCTTAATACCTGAGATGCAAACATAAAAATGAAAAAATAGATCGCTAAACCGCTAAACATACCCACGATACGTGCAATTTCAGCCTGGCTCTCTTTTTCCTGACCAGTATCTGTAATTTTAATATTGGCAATGGAGGAACGGGTTAGGTTCTTTAATTGTTCATATTTGACAGGATCTATTTTAAATGTATCTATTAATAATCTATCAAATAAAAGTTTATCCATTTGACTTTCAATATTGGAATTAAAAGTCATGGAAGGTTCATCTTTATAATAGAGATTTGTTTTTAAAGCCTGGGTTCCTTTCAGGATGTGCAATACCGCATCAAAACCACTCTCCAGAGCCTCTTTTTTAATTACCTCAATCTCGCCGGATCTGTATGAAAATGTAGTTTTGGCATTGTCACTAAATCTATTAATAAAAAAGTCATTTTCATCAACCACCATTACTTTCATTGATTTTTGAGTTTGGTTTGCCACAATAACCGGAACAACGATTAAGGCTGCCAACAAAATTGGCGCCAGAATAGTCATGATTATAAATGACTTTTTTGAAACTCTTGTCAAGTATTCTCTCGAAATAATTAAACCAATTTTATTCATTATTTTGTTTCATTTACTTTTTTAATAAAGATCTCATTCATGGTTGGCAATATCTCTTTGAAAGTGATCAGATTGCCCAGAGGAAGCAGTTGCTGAAGCAATTGATTTCCGGAAGCATCATGGTGCAATTGAATGGACATGTGTGTTAAAGCACCTTGTTGTCTGATCTCAATAAGTGAAAAATGATCTGAATTTTGAAATAAAGCAGAGAGATCATTATTTGACTCAATTGTGATTTCAAACTGATGATTTTTGAATTGTTGTTTTAGTTCTATCAGATTCCCTTCTAAAACTTTTTTGGATTTATTGATCAGAACGATATCGTCGCAGATCTCCTCTACTGATGCCATATTATGTGTAGAAAGGATAATGGTTGTCCCTTTCTCTTTCAGATTTAAAATTTCATCTTTAAGTAAATTGGTATTGATGGGGTCAAAGCCACTAAAAGGTTCATCAAGAATTAAGAAATCGGGTTCGTGAATAATCGTTGTGATGAATTGAACTTTTTGTTGCATCCCCTTTGAGAGTTCTTCCACTTTTCTGTTCCACCATGTTTCCATTTCAAACTTTCTGAACCAGGACACCAAACGTTCCATAGCGACTTGTTTAGACAATCCTTTTAATTGTGCAAGATATAGAGCTTGTTCACCCACTTTCATTTTCTTGTACAAACCCCGCTCTTCGGGAAGATATCCAATTTTCTCCACATCCCCTTTCTGAATCGGTCTCCCCTGAAATAAAACAACACCTGTATCTGGAGCTGTAATTTGATTCAAAATTCGAATTAATGTTGTTTTTCCAGCTCCATTAGGTCCTAAAAGCCCAAAAACGCTCCCTTTTTCTACAGATACGGAGATATTGTCTAATGCAAGATGATTGGAATATCTCTTCGTTACATTCTGAACTTCAACTATTTTCACTATGGTCTATTTTGTATAGGTTTATTATAATTGTTATAATTACTGTTACTACTTCCATTACCACTTCCTGTAGGTTTTTTCTTTTTTTTCTTTTTCTTTTTAGAATAATCGAAAACCTGAGGTTTGTTATAAGGTGTACTATTGATTTTGATTAAATCTCGGGTTTGTTCCAGAACAGTAGTTTCAGGAAGTTCAATCTTTCCGTTGGATAACATTTTGAGATGTTCAATAATTAAAATATCTTTTACGGAGTTTCTATTGTGAAGCAGATACAGTTTTTTCAGGTGGTTGGCCAGCAATTTACCAAATTTCAAACGGGTTTCCAATGGATAATCAGAAACCACCTTAACAATTTGTTCCATGTGGCGACCATACGTTTTAAATGAGATTTTCTCTTTATAATACTGGTGTCCTTTTACCTTGGGTAATTCAACAATAGGATCAGGTTTTGGGAATGGAGCATCAATATCTAACTGATAGTTTGAGATGATATATAGATGATCCCATAATTTATTCCAATAATCTTCAGCATGAGAAGTTTTTGTAGCAGAATCAGCACTCTCTTTCACTTCCGGGTTGATTTGTGCCATTACTTTTACGATCCCTTTGGCAGCTTCATTTCTCAACTCTCTGTCTTCAATCTGAATTGCATATTCAATCATTTTCTGAACATTTCTGCCGTACTCTTTGATTATCAACTTGTTTCTTTCTGTATTATATTCCATCAAATTGTGATTTTTCTTTTTTCGTTGATTTTAAAAATTTTTATATGCTTACAAATATATTCTTAAGACCTTAAGTTAGTATTTGTATTTTAAATTAGTTACTGATCTTGTCGGGAAAATTTCTCCATGACCATTTTTTGACTACAAACCCTTTCTCAATCCATAAAAGACCTGGGTTTGATCTCACTGCATCTCTTACCATAAAGGGTCCTTTCACAGGATCAATTGGATTATGGAAAATGGGATATGTGATTTTATTTTTCTCAATAAAAAGTTTAATCTCCTGTTCACTGGAATTTGTTACAGCTACAAAATCTATATTTTTTTCTTTACAATCTAAAATTAAAGCTTGTAGGTTTTTATGGTTTATTCCTTTAAGATTGGCTTCATCCAAGTTATGAATAAACAAAATAAAAGCACTTTTTTCAGTGTTGATATATGCAGAAGCATAATCTCTGCCTGTTGAATCCAGCATGTTAAAGCCGGTTTTTTGGGCAGGAATGGCTGGTGAAATCAAACTATCTTTTCTATCTATATATTCATACTCATCATAAAACAATGGTTTTTGATCGGTGATTGACATCATTTGATCTTCCGTCAAAGATACAATCTGAGTTGGATCCAGTTTGTTTTTATACAAGAACACAATCTCTTTTTGAGCGGGTTTATCAATAAAGTATGTTGCTACATTGTTCCCCTCTTTCCAGTTGGTGAAATCCACAACAGGAAGGTTCATTACACAATAGATCTCAAAACCAAATGCAATAAGTACTGCAATTCCTGTAAGAAGCCATTGTCCTAATACAGTTAATTGTATATCAGGAATAGATTTTCTTTTAAAGAAAATGATAAGTGTAGGGATCATAATTACCACATTCTTAAGGAATGTTTCAAGATTAGACATCTCAATTGCCTGACCAAAACATCCACAATCTTTAACAACTCCGAGTTGATATCCATATTTCACTTCTAAATGTTCAGCAATAGCCAACCATAAGGTTAGAAAAAAGAAGAAAGTCATAAACAACAGATATCCAATCGTAGTGATATTTACACGGATGCGTAAGAGGAGCATGAACCCGAGCACAAGTTCAGCAACAGTTGGGATAAATCCTATATAAAAGGAGAAAGGATGCATAAAATTCATTCCGAAAGAAACAAAATATTCATCCATTTTAATTCCCCAGGCAACAGGATCAACTGCTTTTGTAAAACCTGAAAATAAAAATAAGAGGGCAAGAGTTATTCTAATTATCATTAGCCAAATAGGCTCTTTTGTTCTTCTGTTTATCATAAGAATATTATTTTTAAAGTAATATTTTGATTAAAGCAAAAACAGCATAGTTGATTATATCAGAATAATTGGCAGCTAGGCCTTCTGAAACAATGGTTTTTCCGTCATTGTTTTCAATCTGCTTGATACGCATCAGTTTCATCAGAATAATATCTGTTAGGGAGCTGACTCTCATATTGCGCCAGGCTTCATCATAATCATGATTTTTATCCATCATGAGATCCTTGGCAGTTTGAATATGCTTTCTATAAAGATCTGTTGCTTGTTGAACTGTAAATTGTTCCTCCATAGATTGTGCAACACCAATCTCCAACTGGATAAGTGCCATTACAGAATAGTTCACGATTCCAATAAATTCAGGAACGATCCCCTCATCAATTTTAGCAACTCCTTTCTCTTCAATACTTCTGATCCTTTGTGCTTTAATATAGATCTGATCTGTGATGGAGGAGGTTCTTAAAATTCTCCAGGCAGTTCCATAGTCGATTGCTTTTTTTGAGAACAGATCAATACAGTTTTGAGCTATCTGATCATATTGCTGAGAAGTATTCATAGGTCAAGCAGGGTATCTAAATTTTATTTTTTGATGAATTTTTTTATAGCAATCTTTTGATCTTTTCCGACAACTTTGATGAAATAAACTCCAGTTGCCAGTCCGGATACAGAAACCATACTTTTATTTGACCCAACGGAACTCAAAAAGTTAATCTGTTTTCCATTTAGATCGTATATGAAAATATGATCAATCTCCTGATCAGATTCAACAGTTAGAGATGTAGTTGCAGGAATTGGGAATATCATACAATTCAATTCATAAACTTCACAAATACCGGATGGGATCCCTTCAAAACGTGCAGATAGTGGATAATCAACCACAACACCTTGATAACTAAGGACCATTGTGAAATCCACATTATTCGAATGTTGATCTCTGATTTGAGTAGATTGAATTGGGAATGTTACGGTTTGAATATCGTTTTGCAACATAATGGATGGTAATGTTTGTGTTCCGTTGTTGATGGCTATGGAAGAGTGGTCTGTGCTTAGGTTAGCTTCAATATTTTGGGCTGTTATCGCACTTGGATTTCTCACATGGAAAGTTACCATTGCAGGAGTCTCAAATGGGATCACATCTACAACAGTTCCGTTTACAGTAAACTCATGACTATCCACTACCAATCTGGCAATATCATCAGCTGCAGCGGTTCCAAAAGGTGGAAATACGATATTGTCTATCCAGGCACAATCAGATCCGGTTGCCTGAGAAACATCTTTTTTATATTCAAACTTATAGGTATGTGTTCCGGCTGTTACAGGAAATGAAGCTACTCCCCATGAACCAGATGTTCCTGATAGAGATTCCTTCTCTTGTCCGTCAATATAAAATTTAAAAAAGTCATAATTATATTCTGAGGAAACTTTTCTATAATACGAGATGTTTCCATCCGATAAAGCATTCAACGTGATTTGTAGGGTTGAGGAACTGTTATTAGCAAGATTTGTCTTTGATTTGGCAGAGTATGTACCTGCATAAACATTTGAGTTTACAATAGTCCATGCATTAGAAGAGTTAACCCAAGGGTACATGGTAAAATCACCTGATTCAAAGTCTTCCATTGTACTTCCAACAGTCACATAAACGGTTTGATTCACCAAATAAGACCCTCTGTAGAAAGAGTGGTACAATGGGATGATCGTTCCATCAGCAACAGTTGAATCAATCTGGATGGTATAGGTGCTGGTTACGGTTTCCCCTGATGATATAGACTCCTGAAATAGCAAACCATTTCCGATCTCTGCACCTGAGAAAAATGAATTTAGTCTAGATGTGAGTTGATACAATGTTCCTTGTCCAATATTTTTATTTGAAATGGTAATCGTAATGGTTTCACCAGGTTCAACAACTCCATTATTATTACCGGAAAGATCTGAAATTGAAGCGTTTTCGAATATCAATTCAGGAGCCAGCAGGGTTAAAGGCACCACTTTTTGACTGGTATTGTTATCCGAATAGATCAAAACAACAACTTGTGCTGGTGTATTGTTTGGAAACTGATGAGCTACCTGCAAACTAAATGCTCCGGGAATAGATTGGTTTGATCCCTGAGTAATATTACCCACATAAATGGAGTCAGTCAAAAGGGTTAAATATGGGGAGTTTGTAGAAATGGTAGCATATACATTGGTTGCATTGGCAACCCCCAGATTGGAGAATGTCACATCTAAACCCACAGTAGCATTAAAATAAGGGATGTTCCCTGGTGTTACAACAGCTGAAGAGGCAACTACATAACTTCCGCTTGGAACAATCACATTGATTGTAGAAAAATGTTGTTTATAGTTTTGAGCCCATGCTGCCAATTCATATTCACCTGGTTCTGTAATTGGATCAAAGGTAAGCTGTGCAACGCCTGTTCCATCAGCAAAAGCAGCACCCAAAAGTACGCCATTTTTATTGAAAGATACATACGCATAAGGGGCACAGTTTACGGTCATAGAATTAGCTCCCACCATTAAAGCCTGAGGGGAAGATACTGTCATTGTTTCTGCTTGTGTAAGATAAGTCATCATGGAAGGATCTCCAAAGAGATGATAGATCTCCCAATAGTATAGTTTTAATGTTGAAGAAGAGGTTTCAACAGCTAGGTTTCCAGCTTGACAAATCGCCTGATTGGTTACCATCCATTTGTCTTGTGATTCATTATGAGTATGGAAAAGTCTGTCATAAGCACCTAAGTTAGCAGCCTGATAGGTAGGGGAAGCATTGATCGTACTACGCAAACCAACAGCCCAATAATAATCTTCGTTCCAGTATGAGTTATTGGATGCACCAATATATGCCACGGCTCCTTTTTTGCTGGCACGCATTACTGCTTCGGCAAAACACTCAGATTCTTCAAACTTACCCGACTGGCAACAGTTTCCGATCATCATTCCATACTTGTTTTCATTGGCCATAGCAGGGACGTGATTGGTTTCAAAAACAGGATCTGACCATCCGGAAGAACCACAATGGGCGGTATAGTTTGCATATCCCACACCGGCACCAATCTCTTGTCTGATAAGTGCAGCTTGTGAAGAAGCGGGATACATGTGGGTATATACTGTCGAATATCCGTAAGCTGTATTGATATAGCTATTTGCTAGATAACTGATCTGTCCATTCGCATGTGTCGGTCCGAAAGAAGCATCTGTCCCGGCAATAAGCACAGCAGCATCCAGATAGGTAGGATCGGGCATTGTATATTGTTCATACATCAGTGATTTTTCGAGCTGATTAGCCAGTTGAGAGGTGTTTGTAGCAGAAAAACGGCCATAATAACAATCAGGAAGATTGTCACCAGTAGTAAAAGTGGCATAATACAAATCGGTAACATGAGAACCGGAAGTTCCGTTAAAAGCGGGAACCTGAGCCACATCCCCCACAAATAACACAAAGGTAGGTGCAGGATTGGTTGGGGTTGCATTGGTATAATGTGCCTTGATGTAATTTTTAATGCTGGTAGTAGTAGTCCCTACTGCTGCATTGTTGGTTAACGCCAAATCAACGATAAAACCTTTTCTTTTTTTCCAGTTCACAAAGGGAGTGAGTTGTTCAGCAAACATTGGATCTGCAATAATCACCATTTTAATGGGTGTATAATTCAATTCTGCATTAATCCCCATGGACGTAGGGTTTAGGATCATCGATTCTGCCACTTTAAATAGCGGACTAGAATGTAGTGTTTTGATACGGTTTGTTTCAGCATGGTTCGGATTCACAAAAGAAACGATCACTTCCATGGTTTTATAGATTCTGTATGTATTGGTAACAGGATTGTATAAAACCGGAGATACAACAACTCTTGCTAAGTTCACATTTCTCATCATTCCAATTTGTTCCATTGAAGCCAATGACTCCATCCCATAAAATTGATTGGTAGCATAAACATCATTATTTTTAACCAACGAAATTGGTCCGGTTTCCGATTTAGAATAGGAAGGTTGAGCCGGAAATAGTGGATGTTCTATACCAAGTGATGCGGCATCATACTCATCATAAACTCCTGGAATCACCTGAATATGGATTTGTTCAGAGATGGGAACCTCTATCAATTGGTGCATCTCGGGAAGTTCCGGACACCCCACATTACTGGAGTGCTGGTATTCATCCATCAATATTCTGGAAAAGAGACCCTGATCGGTTTTCACATTAACTGTTGATATACTTGATGTTGCGAATGAGATTCTAATTTGATCTGCACTATTTTCAAGTAAGGTTACATTCTTTTGTGCTATTATAGTTCCATTAGCCAGAATTAAAACAGCTACAAGCACTAAAAGTTTTTGAAATTTATTCATTTTGCTGATTTTTAATATATTACAACATAGATGTATCCATAAGAATAACCCGCAAATATACGAAAAAAAGTGATGTCATCTCTTTTATATCAGAAGTATATTAAAAAAAACGAATAAAAAAGGGTGCTCCATAACGGAGCACCCTTTTGTTCAATGATCTGTTTTTAGAACTAGTCCAAATAAACAAGTCTTGTTTGTGTTGTAATCTCTGAACCTAAGTAAGAAGTTGTTGTATTGATATTGGTAGGATAATCTCCATCATAAGTATAAGTATAGTTTGTAACAATATCAACCCCACTGAATGAGGTTGTCATAGATCCTGGGTTATTTTTTTGGAATACCATTGGATTGGTTTCTTCGTTAAAGTTGCTGAATGGGAAATAGTTATACAATGGGTTTTTATAGGTGTCATAGTTAGCAAATGTCGTAATGTAAGTTCCAACTGTTAATGAAGTAATATTATCACCATCATACACAAACACAACATTTGTAGTAGATTTTGGATTGTTAGCCTGATTTTTTTGAATCTCTTCTAATAAAACTTTTGTTTCTTGAGCGGGTAATAGTTTCCCAATAACAGTTCTCTCTAACATTGTATTAAAATGTTTTGAAAGAACATATGTTGTAACGGCCATTTTTGAAACTTTTTCATTGGTATATTCGAAAACGATATCAGAAATAAGGGTACCACCTGGATTGAAATACTC
>JAEWUL010000065.1 GCA_023459435.1 Bacteroidota bacterium | reverse complement strand
TGATAAGGATCATTTGGTTTTTACCTCACCATGTTACATGCTACAAGCATCCATTAAAGAGATTGCAACAAGTGCTGATAATCTGATTAAAGAGATTCTAAAATATATATAAAATGTATTCTCGTATTGTCTTGTTAGGATTCCCAGGTTCAGGTAAAACAACCATTGCTAAAAAATTGGCAAACAGGTTGCAATATCAATGTATTGATTTAGATCTACAATTCGAACAAACCTACCAGATGAGTATTCCCGATTTTTTTAAGAAATATGGAGAGGAAGTTTTCAGAAAATCGGAACATTTGTTATTAAAAGAGGTCCTTCAACTCAATCATGTGGTGATTTCTACAGGTGGTGGAACACCTTGTTTTCATGGTAATATGGAATTGATTTTGGAAACAAGTTACTCCATTTATATTAAAATGTCACCTGTTTCATTATATGACCGACTGGTTAACTCTAAAAGGATCAGGCCTTTAGTTCACAACAAAACACCTGATGAGATCAAACAGTTTGTTGATACAACACTTCCGTTAAGAGAACAATATTATCTTCAGGCAGATGCTGTTATTAAAGGAGAAAGCATAGATATTGAACAATTATATCAATTATTAATTTGAACCATTGATAACCTTTTTTTTTGTACTTTTGACCCATAAAAGATTTGGTTATGGATGAACATTATCATGTTGAAGTAGGGAATTTTCAAACTTTTCACGATGGGGAAAGGATTTGTGGAGATGTTTTTATCTCAAAACGGATTCCGGAAGAAAATCGTGTCCTAGCCGTTTTGTCGGATGGTATGGGTTCCGGTGTGAAAGCCAATGTATTGGCAACATTAACAGCTACGATTGCTTTAAATCTTTCACAGGAACATAAAAAGGCCAAAACTATTGCTGAGATTATCATGAAAGCACTTCCTGTTTGTAGTGAACGAAATATTAGTTATGCCACCTACACTATAGTAGATATCTCTGTCGATACCAATGAGGTGAATATTCTGGAATATGATAATCCTCAAACCATTATCATGAGAGGAAATCGGGTGTTGGAACCCAACTGGGATCAGATTGATGTAGATGCCGGAACCGATAAACGTTTATTAGACCTAAAAGTGGCATCTTTTGAACCTCAACTGGAAGATAGGATTATTTTTTGTTCGGATGGGATTACCCAGTCAGGTTTAGGAACAGGGTTAGTCGCAGGATGGGGAAGAAACAACTTAAGAGAAGAGATCAAATTGCTGATCACAAATAATAGAACTATTTCTGCTTCAGAACTGGCAGAGAAGATTGTTAAAAAAGCTTCAGCCAACGATTTACATGTCCCCAAAGATGACCTCACTTGTGCAGTAGTTTATTTCAGAGAACCCAGAAGAATTATGATTTGCACAGGTCCTCCTATACAACCTGAAAAAGATGCTCAATTTGCAGAAAAATTACGCAGTTTTGCAGGAAAAAAAATCATCAGTGGTGCAACTACAACAGAGATTATTTCCAGAGAACTCAAAAGAAATGTGGTTGATGAACCCATTATTGATCATACTTTACCCCCTACATCCAAAATGGATGGGATCGATTTGATTACCGAAGGGATTCTTACCTTAAGTAAAGTAGTGTATCTTCTAGCTAATGTGATTAACCCTAATTATCAGTTTGGAAAAGGTCCTGCTGATCGAATTTGTGAATTATTACTGGATAGTGATGAAATTCATATTCTGGTTGGAACGAAAATCAATGAACATAATATTGATCTTACTCAACCTGTTGAATTTGAAATTCGTAAAAATCTTATTCAAAGATTAGCTAAAATACTGATGGACAAATATTTAAAGGTTGTCTACATGGAATTCATGTAATATCAAAGGAATCCATTATTGACCAATGATAGCTTCTAGTTCTGAAATTGATTTTGGGATTGGTTTGCCTAAAACGCGATATCCGGTATCAGTGATCAACACATCATCCTCGATTCTAATCCCACCAAAGCCAATGTATTCTTCGACTTTATCGTAATTAATGAATTCGGAAAATTTTTGTTCTTTTTTCCAGATATCTATTAAATGAGGAATAAAATAGATTCCGGGTTCAACGGTAACAACATGTCCGGGTTTTAGTTTTTTGGCCATTCTTAAATAAGCCCATCCAAAAATGGAACTGCGTTCTATCGTATCATCATATCCAACATATTTCTCTCCCAGATCCTCCATATCATGTACATCAAGTCCCAATTGGTGACCTAATCCATGTGGCATAAACAGAGCATGTGCTCCCAATTCAACAGATTTTTCTACATCACCTTTCATTAAACCAAGTTTTTGCAATCCTTCCGTAATAACTGTAACTGCCAGTTGATGAACATCTTTAAAATAGATACTGGGTTTACAAGCGGCAATCCCTTGCATATTTGCCTGGTATACAATTTCATAAATCTCGGCTTGTTTTTTTGAAAATTTTCCTGAAACAGGTATCGCTCTGGTATTATCGGAGCAATAGTTCATTGTATTTTCAGCTCCCATATCGATTAACAAAATATTCCCATCTTCCAGTATAAGATGATGATTGTGGTTGTGTAACGTTTCACCATGCTGGGATAAAATGACAGGAAAGGAGACGCCATTTCCTTTGCTTAAAGCAATCCCTTCCACCATACCGGCTAAATCGGATTCACGAACGCCCGCTTTACACTTTCTCATGGCTGTTGTGAACATCTCATATCCTATTTCACATGCTTTTTCAATTTCAAGGATCTCTTCCTGAGATTTGATTTCTCTAAGGGCTACAATAGCTTTTATTAACTCAACTGAAACTTGAGAAGTGAGTTCTGCAATGGGGATTCCGGTTAGTTGAGATAATAAAATCTTTTTTTCGCCTCTGAATGGTGATGTAAAATGGATCTTTCTATCTGAATTTTTTAAAATAAACTCTTGTAAAGTATGAAATGGCTGCGTGGTTTCAATACCAACTTGTTCCCCTAAATCTTTCACTTTTGGCTGATCCCCCATCCAAATGATATCATCAATCTCAAAATCATCACCAAAAAGGATCGTCTTCTTATGGTCAAAATCAATGATTGCTGCTTTGTTGGGCAAAGCTATTCCAAAGAAATATAAGAAATTGCTATCCTGACGATACTTGTATGTATTGGAAGGATAGTTCATGGAAGCTTCATCATTACCTAAAAATAAAGCAAATCCCGAAGGGATCATCTTCATGAGCTGATCTCTTCTATTTTGATATGTTGATGCTGAAAATAGAGGATTCATATACTTTTAATTGGTTAAATAATTTAAATTGAAAAATGGTTTATAGAGATGTCGTTTATCTACTTTATTATAAAAAGTAGTATAGTTAGTCGCAGAAATGGCATAAACCTGAACCTGATCACCTGAGATCTGTGTTTTATATATTTCTGAATTGATCAATGTCGTATAAAATTCCATGGCAGTATCCTTGTTTTTAAACCTGGATACGGTTATCATTTGTTCTTCCTGATTGATATAGAAACTATTGATATTGAATTTTTGCAAGGCAAAGAAATCTCTATTGAAATTGGATAGATTGTTTTTGATGTCTGAAATAGATACTGTTGCAGCATTGGCAATCAGGACAATATAATGT
>JAEWUL010000064.1 GCA_023459435.1 Bacteroidota bacterium | reverse complement strand
GACTTCAGTATCTAAAGAATCTGCAGATATTGTTCTTGCTGATGATAATTTTTCAAGTATCGCTGCAGCAGTAGAAGAAGGAAGACGAGTATACGACAATCTGTTAAAGTCGCTTGCATTTTTGTTACCTACAAACATTGGGCTTGCTTTTATTTTGATATATGGGATCATGTTTTTCCCTTTCAATCCTATAACAAAAGAGCTATTACTTCCCATGTTACCTGTACAATTACTCTGGATCAATTTAGTAGCAGCGATTGCATTAGCCTTACCTCTTGCCTTTGAAGTTAAAGAACTTAATGTCATGAAACGACCACCCCGTAAACCCAAAGAAGCACTTTTCAACCGATTTGTAGCATTCCGGGTTTTAATGGTATCGATATTAATGACAGTTGGCACGATCTGGTTATTCAATCGGGAATACTCACACTCTCTTTCCATTGGAATGGCAGAAGTAGATGCCTTTACCCGATCCCAGAGTATTGCTGTGACATTTATCATTTTCTTTCAAATTTTCTACTTAATTAATTGTAGGTCTCTTAAAAATTCTGTATTCAAAATTGGCTTTTTCAGTAATAAATTTATATTTTTAGGAATAGGAACCATATTGATTCTTCAGGCGATCTTTTTATATACTCCATTCATGCAAAAAGTTTTTGGAACAGCAGCTCTTGATGGAAAAGGTATTTTAACATCCTTTGTTGCCGGATCGTTGATCTTTTTTATTATTACTGTTGAAAAATGGGTACTCAGACACTTTTTTAATAAAAGAAAATAAAAGTGGCATGATATTCTTTCCTGACCATGAACCTTTTTTTATTCAATTTTTAATGTGTTAAAAAAATTGTGTTATTAATTTTATCTATTTGATTTACATCCAGATTGAGTAACGATATCAAAGTAATATCCGTTACTTATTAGTAAATAATATTGACTAATTGCGCCTAATATGGGATCATAAAAAAAAACTATTTACTTTTTAAGCTCTATTACACGACATACTTAACGGGACTCTGGTTTTGTATTCAACATTTTTTGGACAATGATAAAATGCCAAAAACAAGTAAACAAACGGTCAACCATTTTTAGGCATTGACACACTATTCATTATTCACTATTAGTTCCTCACGTCCATTGCATTTCTTAGAGCACTACCAACTAACATAAAAGCCAGAACAAGCAACATTATCGCAAGGCCCGGTACGATAGCAAGATAAGCCTGATCTAAAACGATATATGCATAATTCTCTTTCATCATCATACCCCATGATGGTGTAGGAGGTTGTACTCCAAGTCCCAGGAAACTGAGTCCTGCTTCCATTAAAATCGCTGATGAAAAGTTGGACGCTGCCAATACGATCAATGTACCAACCACATTGGGAAGGATATGTTTAAAAATGATGTAAAAATTGGAGAATCCAAGTGCTTTACCAGCCTCAACAAACTCTTGTTCTTTTAAGGCAATCACCTGACCTCTGACAACCCGTGCTACATCAACCCACATGGTTAGACCAATAGCGATAAATATTTGCCAAAAACCTTTTCCTAAAGCAAAACTGATGGCTATCACAAGTAATAGAGTGGGAATAGACCAGATCACGTTGATAAACCACATAATCAACTGATCCACTTTTCCGGAGTAATAACCAGCAATTGCTCCTAAAAGAACCCCTATTATAAGGGCAATAAAAACGGAAATAAAACCTACTGCCAGACTGATTCTGGCCCCCATCATCAATTGGCTCATAACATCTCTGCCGTAGCGGTCAGTGCCCAGAATATATTTTTTCTGAATCACTGGTTTTTCCTGGTCAAGATGGTTTATTGGATAGGGTTCCCACACATGAGAAATTGCGAAAAGTTGCGCAAAAAGAGTATCATTTTCTATATGATACGAAGAGATTGGAATTGTTTTATAGATTGCGGGTTGACCATAAATCATTTTCTCTAAAAAGGAGACTTTTTCAGTATTAAGTTGGTTTTTCAATTGCAGCATTTGAACTTTAAAACCTGGTTTTTGTAAGGCTATTTCGAGATGTTGATCATTACTATAGGGAGTAGAATCAGGTGTTATCAAATAACCTAAGATGGCAATCAATACTACAATTATAATAAAGGAAAGGGCAATGAGTCCTACTTTTTCCTTTAAGAACCTCTTTTTAGTTAATTCGGACAAAGAGAGTGCTTTTTCAACAGGTTTCTTTTTTCTTGAAAAAATGATCATGTAATAGAATCTGATTTAAAAAATGAAGTGCAAAGATAATAAAAAAGGGATCATAAAAAAAGACGCAATATGCGTCTTTTTCAATATATTGTAGTGTAATTTTGTGGAGCGTATGGGAGTCGAACCCACGACCTTTAGACTGCCAGTCTAACACTCTAGCCAGCTGAGCTAACGCCCCTAGAAAATGACACTGCAAAGATACAAAAAATTATTTTACGTTTACCATTTCCACTTCAAAAATTAGAGTTGCGTAAGGAGGAATAACGCCACCGGCACCTCTTTCACCGTAACCTATTTTTGAAGGGATAATCAGTTTTGCTTTATCACCCACTTTCATAAGTTGTAAAGCTTCATCCCAACCTGGAATAACCATCCCTTTACCTACTTCTAATTCAATAGGTTCACCTCTTTGATAAGAGTTATCAAACTCTTTTCCATCAATCAGCATACCTTTATAATGAACTGAAACGGTTGAACCAGCTGTAGCTTGTTTTCCTTTACCTGATGAAGTTTTAATAAAATAAAGCCCGGAAGCGGTAGGTTTAACCGTTACTTTATTTTTTTTGATATAATCTGTGAGCAAACTATCTTCCGCAACTTTATAATCAGCTAACATCGCTTCATATTCTTGTCTTTTTTCATTTTGTTGTTTTTCAAACTCCTCTTTTGGGATGATATTATTCAATTTGATATCAAAATACAATGGTTTGTCACCAAATGGATACTCTTGACCAAAATAGTAATGAAAAATGGAATCGCCATTAAAAATAAAGGATGCACTATCACTTACATGCATTTTTCTAAGTGCATCGTAAAAGTCACCTTTAAATAATGATTCAATAATCTGATCTCTTGTTGGGAAAGTTGGGATAATTGTAGAGTCATCCGTACGAACGGTAAGCATCAGTTCCACAATGTCACCATCTACAGGTTGAATTCCTTTTTTGTCTTGATTATAAAATTTGTAATAAAACCCTGCTTTTTTGTCTTTTTTAAACCCTTTGTACTTACTGCAGGAAGTTGCACCGAAAGAGATGATCGCGATAAGAGCGATTAAAAATAATTTTGAATAATTTTTCATTTTTTAATATTTTAAATATTGTATTTTATTGTTATTGCATTAGTTTCCATTTAATAATTCAATAGTCATTACAACAGGGTGTTGTCCAAAAATTTTATTTCCGTCACCAGCCACACCATAAGCCAAGTGTGCAGGTATCACCAAATGTGCTACTGATCCTTTAGGTATTAGCTGAACGGCTTCATGCAAGCCAACGATTTCATCAGTTTTTTCAACCACAAATCTTTTCAGGCTATCAGTTACTGAAGTATATAAAGTATCTCCGGAGAGTAGTTGTGTAACATATTTAAGGGTTACCTCCTCCCCTTTTTCAGGATATTTTCCATTTCCTTTATGAACAATGAGATACCGCAATCCCGTTCCGGTTTTTGTCATTTTCCATCCGTATCTTTTTAAGAACAGTTCAATCTCTTCATTTTCGAGAGCCAACATCTTTCTATTTCCTTTGATCAGAGGGGATTCAATTTCTTCTTTAGGGCTGGAAGGTGTTATAAGCTTTTGTACCTGACCTTTTTCTTCACAAGAGAAGATCAAAAGCACAAGCC